>CAZOKL010000014.1:0-30273 GCA_964580305.1 uncultured Bacteroides sp. | reverse complement strand
ACATCCTTGGTTTGCGCGTGCCCGACGTGCGAGCATTGGCACGCCGTGTGGCGGCCTCTCCTGACTGGGAGGCGCGTCTTTCCGAACTTGAACATACTTATATGGAAGAGCGTATGCTTCATGGCATGATCCTCGGCTACGTCAAGCACTTGTCTCTCGATGAGCGACTCGAACGGTTGAGAGCCTTCATTCCACTCATCAACAGCTGGTCGGTCTGTGACACGGTGTGCGCGACGTTGACCTTTGTCCGTCAACATCCGGAAGAAGTCTGGCGTTTTCTTACGCCCTATTTCATCGCTCCCGATGAATATGCTGTGCGATTTGCCGTCGTCATGGCACTTGATTACTATGTCGAAGAGACGCGTCTGGAGCAACTGTTCGCCCGTTTCGATGCCATCCGTCATGAGGGATACTATGTCCGCATGGCCGTTGCTTGGGCGATTTCCGTCTGCTACGTGGCGTTTCCCGTGCCGACGGAGCGTTATCTCGCAGCCAATCATCTCGATGACTTCACGCAGAACAAGGCCATACAAAAAATCAGGGAATCGCGGCGCGTTGCTTCTGAGGACAAACTCCGATTGCTGGTCTATCGTCGCTCATAAACTTTTCGTTCAGAGGTCGATGCCCATAATGTAGTCATTCATGTAATATCCTTCACCGATGGGGAAGTCTCCTTCGCGTAATTTTCGCATCCCCATCCGCTCGTAGAATTGCCGTGCAGGATTCGAACGATTGACGTTCAACTCCATGCGGCAGGGTGCGGGGTGCATTTCCTTGACGGCTTTTATCGCTTGGCGAAACAGGGCTTGACCGATGTGTTCACCCTGCCGCTCGGGCAGAACATAGATTTTTTCCAAATGAAACAGCCCTTCACCCTCGGGGCGGATGGAAACATAGCCTACGGGCTTGCCCGTCTCGTCACGTGCGATGTAGTAAGTGTGTTTCTCTTCTTGCATTTGCCGATGCAGGCTTTCAGTTGAATACATCCAGTTCATCATGTATGCGAGCTGTCCTTCGCTGAGGATTTCTGCATACGTCGCTGGGAAAGCCACCCGGGCCACTGCTTGTATGTCTTGGCAATTATCCATGCCTGCTTTCTCAATCGTAATCATCTGTTTTCTTATTGTTTTTTCTTTGTGACAAAGATATGCATTTTCCTTGTTTGGACGTTTGGACTTGTTGCGTAATTTTCGGTGCGCAAAGATAATGCCCCGCGTCATGACGATGGGGGGGGAGGAGCGGAATCCATCGGCGTGACGCGGGGAGTAGAGGGCGGGTCAGTCGCCACTCCTATCGAGCCAAAAGCCGAGTAGAGGGTAGACAGCATTGCTCAGCGTAGGCTTCCGATAGGAGGGGAGAAGGGTGAGGTGACTTAATATTTGCTTTCGAAGTCGACGATGCGGTCAGCAAAGTTGTTGTAGCGGATGTCATCACGCAGTTGGAGTCCACCGTCGGTCTGGATGGTGAGTCCGGCAAATCCGGCCGGAAGTTCTGTGGAGTTTGTGTCGCGGAAAGCCACCCAGAGGCGGTTCCCGGCCCGCTCGATTTCGATGTGATCAATTTCATATCCCGTGCCGAAGTCATAGAGCATCTGTCCGGTTTTGTTCAGCACGTTGTAGACAAACACTTGGCTTCCTGCGGCATAGAACATATAACCTGAGGCATTGGCCGAGCAGGCGAACGTGTTGGCCTCGTTAATGCGTTCGGAGGTGATGATGTCATTTCCCAAGTCGCGGAAGTAGGTGCTCGGGTCGGAGTCGGCATAGAAGCCAATGCTCATGCGCAGCAGGTGGCGTTCGCCCGTCTCGGTCTCGAAGACACCGATATATTCACGCGTTTCATTGGCATTACGTGCGGAGAGTCCGGCATAGAGGCAGTCCATGCCGGTGTCGGCAGGGTCAAAGAATCCGCCGGCCAGTTCCTGCGTGTACATGCCCAGAGAGGTGACTGTGGTCAGTGAGGAGGAGGCGACGTTGAGTTGTGCATAGAAGCAGTGGTTGAGGTTGTCATAGAGCACGCTGCGGGAAACGCTGCTCTCGTCGTCGCTGAAGTCGGCGTTTTCTGCAATTTCATAGTCGCCCAGGGGAGAGCTCAGATAGGGCTTCACGGTGCTGCTTGGCGGATTGGAGTTTACAGAGCGGTCATAGGCCAGACCGTTGTCAATGAGGTATTCACGCATGAAGTTCTTGAAATAGGCTTGTGGACGTACGTCGCCAATGTCGTTGATGAACAAGTCCTTGTAGCTGCGGCTTTCGAGCATGGTGATGTTGTCAAGGATTTTGCCGCCCTCTTCATCCTGGCAGAACACCATCACTTCGCTGCTTTCATCGGTGGTGTATTTGTTGAAATACACTCGATGCGGGTTTGTGCCGAGGCTTTTCCCTTCGTTGAGCAGTCCGTAGACGTCAGTGATAAGTTCATCGCGTCCGGGAATCCAAAATTCCAGTTCCGCCTGTCCGTTGTTCTCGGCCAGGATGAGCAGTCCTTCGGTGAAGTCGTTGACGACGTTGATGATAAACTCCTTTTCGTAATAGATGCCTGTGGTCAGGTCGAACACCTTGAATTTGCCGGTATGTTCACCCGGTGTGAGGTCAATGACGACGTCAAGATTCTTCGTGCGAGCCAGTGTGTCTGCACTGTAACGACTGTTGCGGTCGTATGCAATCCAGAGGTAGTCCAGCTGCGACTCATCGTTGAGAGCGGTCGTCAGTGTCGGATGTATGCTCAGCACATGGTTGATATACACATTGTTATATTCGTCTTCAATGCCCTCGATGGTGACTACGTTGAGTTCTTTGAAGACGGTTTGTGTGTTGTCGTCCACACAAGCCTGGCAAATGGTCAGCAGGCTGCCAAGCAGTAAGTATGCAATCTTTTTCATGAGTTTTTGAGTTTAGTGGGTTATAGTGGAGACCAGTCGGCCGTGATCCATGTCTCGGTTTCTTCGTCCCAGATGGGCTCTTTGAGTAGTGCTTGGTAAACCAAGCGACCGTATGACATGTAGTCGTTAATCATGTCCATGTCCAGTTCTGCAGGGAAGTCAAATCCCTGAATCTGAATGCACAACCGGTGCTTGGCCTTGGAGTAGCTGCCATAATAGAGTGACAGAGGAACATCCCAATAGGTTGGTTTGACGAGTTGGTCTGTGATGTTGAGCTTGAAGCTGATGTGCTCTGGGAAGCCCAGCTCGAACTCTTCGTTGGCTTGCAGTCTCAGGATGAGTGACACAGACTCATTGTTAAGGCTTTCGGCCAACACACGGATGGGCAGGTAGGCATTGACTGAATCGGGCTGTAGGGTGATGGTTTCAGGTATATCGCTGTAGTGCACGTTTTCCTGTGCCGTTGAGGTTGGGTCGATTTCGAAAGCGATGGAGCGTGTCTCCTTGGTCGAAGCTCCGATGATGCGGACAGGGATGTTGACAATGTCCTCCGTTTTCTCACCGGAAGCGAACGAATAGGAGAGGCTGTCGCCGTCCAATGTCGAACTGAAGTACACGGCGCTCTTGGCTTCGAAGAGCATCCGTTCGTTTTCTTGGCATGCTCCCAGGCAAAGCACGGACAGCAGACCGGACAGGATTATGTTAGATGTTTTCATAGCGTTATTTAGTTAGTGAAGTTAGTATTTTCTGTGGGAAGCGGAAGGACGTAAACGGCTTCTGCATTGGACAGTGCTGTTCCTGTGATGGGTGTCACGTTCATTCCCATGCGTTTGTATGCAAAAAACGTCTGCCCTTCGGCAATAAATTCTTTGACATACTCGGCCAGCAATTTCTCCTGCATGTTTTCAGCCGTGAATTCGTCGTCAGGCAGTCCACGGTGATATTGCAGTTGGTTGAAGTAGTAGATGGCATCTGTCAGGTTGGAAGCCGTTTCGGCTGCAATCAGGTACATCTCCGACACTTTGAGCAGGGGCACCCGCTCGCTGTAATTGTATTTGGTGATGAGATTGTCCGAGCCGGATGTTTCAATCCACCACAAGCGCCGATAGTCCATGCTCAGTGAAGATGGAAAGATGTTGTTGATGGTGTTTCCGGTCAATGCCAAATAATTGGAACTGGTGTTGTTCACGTTGAAATAGATGTCGACAATGTTGTCTTCAAGGCCAACGTCCTCTAGTGCAAAGAGGTTTTCTTGCACGAACCCGTTCTGGTCAGCACCTGACAAATCGGCACTGGAGATGAGCGGAAACAGTTGGCTGTCGATGACTTCCGTTGCATAGTTGAAAGCCTGCTGTTTGCTGTCGGAGTCGGCCTGATAGAGCAGCACGCGTGCCAGAAGTCCCGTCACGGCATAATAGTTCATGCGGTATTCACGTCCTTCCCAGATGTCAGACAAGTTGTCCAGGTCATATTCGCTATGTAGTGGGCCATAAGGGTCGACCATGCTCAGTAGGTCGCGGGCTTCGGTCAAGTCCTGCACGATGCAGGTGAGCACTTCTCCCGTGGTAAGTTGTGGGAAGAGTTGGTTGGTCAGTTTGTCCACGTAAGGAATGGCTTTGCGGTTCAGTCCGTCAGTCATGGCCGGTGACGGAGCAAACAGGCGGAGCACATCGAAGTGCAGATAGGCACGCAGTCCGAGTGCTTCGCCCTTTATCAGTTCATACTTGCCTTCGGACAACACAGACTGGTTCTCCTCGATGCGTTCCAGCAGGCTGTTGGCGTTGGCAATGGCATTATACAGTGCTTTCCAGATGCCGTCTTTCCTGGTTTCTTCCGTGCTGTTTGTGTAGTCGTAATTATAAGCATAGTAAAATGAGTGGAGCGTATTCCCGATGGATGAATAATATTGTCCGAGGACATCCATGTAGGTCATGGTCATTTGTCCGCCATAAAGCGTTTCGTCGGCCATTGTGGCATAGATGCCGATGAGGGCGTCGCGCATACCCTGTTCTGTCTGGAAGAAATCGTCAGCCTTGAGCTCTGATTTGGGGGTGATGTCAAACCAGTCTTCGCAAGAGGTCAGGGTAAACAAAGATAGTAAGCTGATAAGTATAATCTGTTTCATAATGTTTAAATGTTAAAAGGTGACTTGGGCTGCGATGGAAAAATGCCGGGCATAGGGATAGTCCGTACCCATCTCTCTGCGCATGGTGGAGAACTGCATGAAGTCGTTGGCATAGAATGTCAGCTTCAGATATTGGGCACCAAACTTCTTTATCCATTCCCGGTCGAAAGAGTAGGCCAAGCTTAGTGAGGATGCTGACAGCAGGTTGTCTTTCTCCACGAAGCGTGATGTGGGCCGAGTTATCGACTGGTCGCTGATGCGTTTGTATTTAGCCGAGACACCGGGTGTCTGCCAGCGGTCATACAAGGCTCTGGAGTCTACGTTGTTGAACGGGTCGACATTTTCCACTTTGTCGACGAGCGTCTGGTTGTAAGCATATCCGCCAAAGCGATAGTAGAAGTTGGCATTGAGCTCCCATCCTTTATAATAAAGGTTCAGTCCGAAGTTTCCGGCCAGCTTGGGGTCGGTAGAGGCGTATGGCACATAGTCGCTCTCGCTCCATTCGTTCGTGTAGGTTCCGTCACGTTTGATGAAAATTTCATCGCCCGTAGCAGGGTCAATGCCGGCAGAACGAACCACCCAGATGGTGTTGATGGACGCTCCCTCAACATAGCGTACATAGGGGGCTGTCGATTCCTCGGCGTCGGCTTGTTGGTTGTAGGAATTCAGTCCGGACGATATCTTCTTGAGCACATTCTTGTAGTGTTGGCCGTTGGCGAACACGTTGATATTCCAGTCTTTGTTCTGAAAAACCGTATAGCGCACGTTGAATTCGTAGCCTTTGTTTTGTGTCTCGCCCAGATTCTCCTTGTAGGAGTCAAAGCCCAGATAGCTGGCCATGTCTACGTCTACCAGCAAGTCTTTTGAACTTTCGATGAAGTAGTTGAAGTAGCCTGACAGGCGGTTGCTGAAGAACGCAAAGTCCACACCGAAGTTGTGTTTCTGTGTGCGTTGCCACTTCAGGCTGGAGTTGCCGAAAGCCTTGATGACAGCACCAATATAGTTCTGGTAGGAAAGATCAGTGCTATACTGATACATCATGAGTGCCTGGTAGGGATAGAAGTTCTGTCCGCCGGTGAATCCGGTACTGGCACGCAGGCGCAACTGGTTGATAAGGTTTGAGTCCTTAAGAAAAGCTTCATTGTGAATGTTCCAGCCGATGCCGGCACTCCAGAACGTGCCCCAACGCTGTTCGCTGCCAAACTGTGACGAACCGTCCATACGGACTGAGCCGTCAACAAAGTAGCGATCGTCATAGCTGTAGTTCACATTGCCGAAGAAACCCATCAGGCGGCTGATGGTGGCATCGCCCGTCACACCATCACCATCCTTGAAACCGGCACCCAACGACGGGTGGTCAAGCTGTTGGTTCGGAAATCCGTAGATGGTGTAGCTGCTGTAGTCTTCATTCTCCGAGGTGATGTTCCATCCGGCATTGACACTGAGTGCATGTTTCTTGATATAGGTGAAGTAGGAAAGCACTGCACTGCCGTCGTATGATTCGGAGACGGTGTTGCCCCTCTGGTAACTGCCTTTGTTTTCTTCCTGTTCCACGAAGTCCGTGTGGTCGGCCGGTTTGAACACATCAGATGAGCGGTTGATACGCTCGATAGAGATTTGTGCTTTGAGCTTCAGGTTTGACAGAATGTCCCATTCGATGCTGAAATTGTCTACGAAGTCGTCATACGTGGCTTTGTCTTTCGTGTTCAATGTGGCGTTATACAGTGGATTGCTCACCGATGTTTGTCCTGCATAGCCATTTGTCGTCTCAAAAATAATCTGCTTCACTTGCCCGTTACTGTCGTAGGGATAGTAATACGGATTCATCAGTGCATATTGGCTGAATGAGCCGTAGGGCGAGTTGTTGGACGTGACCTTGTCATAGGTGATTTCATTGCGGAACTTGAGGTTTTTGTAGTTGTATTGCAGCTTGATGCTTGTCCCCAGCTTCGTACGGTCTGATCCCTTCATGACGCCATCAGTCTTGTTGTAAGTGAAATCGACGCCATAGCGGAAGTTCTCATTGCCACCTTCCAGCTGGATGCTGTGCTGGTTACTGATGCCCATTGACTTCAGCGGTAGGGCCAACCAGTCGGTGTCCACTCCTTGTTGTACGAGTTTCAGCCGCTCGTTGTAGTCAGCCCGGTATGCTTCTTCCACGTAGGTGGCATAGCTGCCTGAGTAGAGACCGGCCAGCTGTTCGTAAAGCAACTTTTCGGAAGCGTTGAGCAGGTGGTAGTCTGACAAGTCAGCGATTTCAGCACTGACGCTGCCGTAGTAGTTCAACCGCAGCTTGCCGATGGTCGGAGCTTTGGTGTCAATGATGACCACGCCGTTAGCCGCACGCGAACCGTAGATGGCTGTGGCCGAGGCATCTTTCAGGATGGAGATGTTCTGGATGCGGTTTGGATCGAGGTCGTAAATTTTCTCCACATCTACTTCAAATCCGTCGAGGATAAAGGTCGGCAGATTAGCCGAACCTTTATAAGTCTCGCTCAGGGTGCTCCCGCTGGCGTCGGGCAGAGAGTTCATGCCACGCACTTGGACGTCGGGGATGGAGTTTGGGTTGGAACCCACTGCAATGTTCTCCACCAACTTAAACGATGGGTCGAGTGCCGACAGTGTGGAGAGCACATTTCTGTTGGAGATGGCAGCCAGTTCTTCGCCACTGTAATTGACGGCCGCACCCGTAAAGGTTTGTTTGCGTTGGGTGTAGTATCCGGTGACCACTACGTCGTCGAGAGCATGGACGTCCTCCGTAAGCGTAACCCTGAGTGTCTTGTCGTCTGTGACAGGTATCTCTTGGGTCGTCGTTCCGATGAATGAGAACACGAGAATGGGATGGTTGCCGCTGACAATGATTTGGAACTCGCCGTTGAGGCTCGTACCGACCACGGTGTCAGAACCTTTCAGACGCACGCTGGCTCCCGGCAAGGGCAGCCCGTCTTTGTCCAGCACGATGCCTTTCACCGTGCGTTTTTTGCTGTTATCAGCTTGTTTGATGATAATTTCCTTGCCTGAAATTTCATATGTGAGGTTCGTGCCTTTCAAACATTGGTTCAGGATTTCATTGATGGTTTTATTTTTCTCGTTTATGGTCAGATTCTTGACAGCTTGGATGTCTGTTGTGCCATACATGAAAACAAGTCCCGTTTTCTCCTGAATTTGCCAGATGACTTGTTCCAGGGATACATTTCTCAGATTTAATGTGATGCGTTTATCGCTTTGCGCCAATATATTAAGGCTGAGCACACAACAACTTGCCGTGACGGCACACCGCTTCAAGCTTCTTGAAAATAGTTCGTGGGGAGGAGTAAAATAACTCCTCCGTCCAACTTTTTCTCTCAAGTCTTTTGTTAACATAATTGTTTGTTGTTAGGGATTAAGTATTATAATGATTCTTTCTTGTCGTGGTCAAGGTCGCTTCGCCTGTTTCTTAATGAAACGATGAAAAGCGGATGCTTTTTCCCATGACTTTGAAGTCCACCAGTTCAGTACGTTTCAGCATGTTCAGAATGGGTTCCAAGGAGTTGTAGCGTTCGAAGTAGGCTCCGAAGCGCACATTCTTGGTCTCCTCATCATCAAAAGAGTAAGTAAAGTCATACCAGCGCGCCAGGTAATGGAGAATGTCCTCCAGCCGTTCGTTGCGGAAAAGAAAATACCCCTCGTGCCACGCCACATGCTCTTTGGTGTTGACTGCGCGAATCAGGATGACTTGGCTTTTCTTGTCATAAATGAGCTGTTCGCCGGGTTTGATGTGTTGTCCGTTGACGGCCAGTTCGCCGCTTTCGAGCGTGATGAGTATTTGTGGTTCGTCGGCATATGCACGCACGTTGAAAGCCGTGCCTGTCACCTGCAACATCACGTCGCCGAGCTCCACACAGAAGGGGTGTTGCTTGTCACTGCTTACCTGGAAATAACCTTCGCCCTCGAATTTCACGGTGCGTGTGTCACCTTGGAAAAACACAGGATAGGTCAGTCGACTTTCGGTATTCAGGTGGATTTGCGTTTCTTCGACCAGCGTGACGTAATATTCCATGCCCGTGAGCGTGCGTACCTGGTTGTAGACCAGTGTATCGGGAAGGTCATGACTGGCGGTGTATTTCAAGTTTCCGGATTCTTGGAGGATGCGGATGCCTTGCAGTTCGTTGTAGATGCATCGGTCATCTGTGGAGGTGAGCATGATGATTTTGCGGTCGTCCAAGATGAGCTGGGCAGAAGTCGTACCGGCTTCAATGACATAAGCTTGTTGGTCGTTCGTGTCTGACAGGCGGTGTTGGTAATACCATCCTCCGCCGACGAGTCCAGCAACCAGAAGCATGGCGGCTGCATAGCGCATCCACCGGAAGTGGTGTCGAGGGCGTCTGCTCCTTAACTGCCGTTTCACCTCATGCCAAGGTTTTTCGGGTGAGAAGGTTGCCAGCCGTTTTTCATTCTCCGCATAGGCTTCCGGGCGGAAGAGCTCGTTCCACAGCCGTTGGTGTCGGGCGTTTTCTTTCCGCCATTCGTTCAGTATGCGTTCCTCATCGTGGGAAGTCTGTCCGAGTAATTTGCGCGACAACAGTTTGATGATGTTCCAGTCTCGTTCTTTCATGCTTAGGCCTCAGGATGTGTATTTATAAGTATAACAACTGAACGGGGAAAATGGGGTAGTGGCGAAGCGCATTTTTTCTGCTACAAGAATGCAATAGCTTGTCAAAACCCGTCGGGATGAGGCTGTGTCAGGCATTTAAACAAAGAGACACGAAGACAGATAAAAATAAAGTATATCCGCGCAGAGATGAGGATGTTGTGTGTTTTTTCGATACCCTGCGAATCGACGATGCTTACATTGTGTTCTTCGTGGAAATGTCAATTTGTTATGAACCGGCTATGAAGTTATAAACTTTTCGGTGGCATCACAGTTTGTAGTTACAAAGAATCTCAACTAAACAAAAACATGGCTGATGCACTCACTTGGGTAAAAAAACAAGGATGTGGCTGCACAGCGCGTGCGGGCACATCCTTGTTTAATGTGTGTTGTTTCGTAAAATGGTCTTTTTATTTCATTTCCACTTCTTCCTTCATGTCAATTTCTTCACCGTTTGTGTCATAGAATTCATATTGGAGAAGGGCGAGTTTCTGGTTGGGGATGATTTTGATTCCCAATCCATACTTCAGTTGCCATTGCCGCTTCAAAGACACGATGCCTTGGTTGACATAGGCGGCCACATAGGGATGGATGTGGAGCTTGAATTTCTTGATGCCTAGTTTGTTGACCAAATAATCAATTTTACTCTCCAATGCGTCTGTAAACAGGATTGAGGGTTTGATTGTACCTTTACCAAAGCAAGTGGGGCATGTTTCAGCCGTGTTGACATCCATGGCCGGGCGCACTCTCTGTCGTGTGATTTGCATCAATCCGAATTTGCTCAGCGGGAGGATGTTGTGTTTTGCTCTGTCTTTCTGCATGTTTTGGCACATGCGTTCGTAGAGCTTTTGGCGGTTCTCAGCCAGCGACATGTCGATGAAGTCGACCACGATGATGCCTCCCATGTCGCGCAGGCGCAGTTGTCTGGCCAGTTCGTCGGCAGCACCGAGGTTGACGTCCAGGGCATTGGCTTCTTGTCCGTTGTTTGCTTTCGAGCGGTTGCCGCTGTTCACGTCAACTACATGCAGAGCCTCCGTGTGTTCGATGATGAGGTAGGCCCCGTTCTTGTAGGAGATGGTTTTTCCGAACGATGATTTAATCTGTTTGGTGATGGCAAAGTTGTCGAAGATGGGGAGTTGCCCCTTGTAAAGTTTGACAATGTTTGCCTGTTCCGGAGCGATGAGTGCAACGTAGTCCTTCACTTCA
This sequence comes from uncultured Bacteroides sp., assembly GCA_964580305.1. Taxonomy (GTDB): domain Bacteria; phylum Bacteroidota; class Bacteroidia; order Bacteroidales; family Bacteroidaceae; genus Phocaeicola_A. The sequence continues at coordinate 19,431 of CAZOKL010000014.1, read as the reverse complement.
TGAAATACGTTTTCATCGTTGACATAGATGTTTGTGAATGAAGGACTGAACAAATCACGCAGCAGGGCGACCGTGCGGCTGGTTTCCTCGTAGGCGAGTTGTGGCAGCTTGGCTGACTTCTGCACGCGGGTGATGCATCCTTCCCAGTGTTTCAGCAGGATTTTGAGCTCGCCGTCGAGTTCGGCCACCCGTTTTCCTTCAGCCACGGTGCGCACGATGACACCGAAATTCTTGGGCTTGATGCTTTGCAGCAACTGCTTGAGCCGTGCACGTTCTTCTCCGGATTTAATTTTTTGTGACACTGACACCTTGTCATTGAACGGTATCAGCACGAGGTAGCGTCCGGCAAATGACAGTTCGCACGTCAGCCGCGGGCCTTTTGTGGAAATGGGCTCTTTGACAATTTGCACCATCACTTCCTGTCCGACCTGGAGCACATTGGAGATGCTTCCGTCTTTTTCGATGTCGGGGAGTGACGAAGCGCGGCTGATGGGATAGAGTTTTTTGCGGTCGCTTAATACTTGCTTGAGATACTTTTGGTAAGAGTGAAATTGAGGTCCTAAGTCCAGATAATGTAGGAAGGCATCGCGTTCAAAGCCGACATCTACGAAACAAGCGTTCAATCCCGGCATGAGCTTCTTCACGCGTGCCAGGTAAATGTTTCCGACCGAGAAAGAAAGATTCCGTCCTTCCTTTTGGAATTCCACCAGGTTTTTGTCCTCCAGCAAGGCGATGGAAATTTCTTTCGGGCGTACGTCTACAACTAATTCGCTTGTCATGTTTACTGTTTAAAGATTAGAAAAACCTCTGCTTAAACAAAGAACAAACCCGAAAGACGTAAGCTTTGCAAGTTTGTTCTTTGTTTCTGTCTTGAAGACTAAGACTTATTTGCTTTTATGTCTGTTCTTTCTTAGTCTTTTCTTACGTTTGTGTGTCGACATTTTGTGTCTTTTCTTTTTCTTTCCGCTTGGCATATTGCTTCAAACTGTTTAAAGGGTTAATACTATATTTTGAATTTTATTTTTTCACTTGAATCGTAAAGGTCTTGGCAGGCTTGAAAGCCGGGATGTTGTGTTCCGGGATAATAATCGTGGTATTCTTAGAGATATTACGGGCAGTTTTTTGCGCTCTTTTCTTCACAATGAAGCTACCAAAACCGCGGAGATACACATTCTCTTCTTTTGATAAAGAATCTTTGACGGATTCCATGAATGCTTCAACTGTGGCCAGTACGGTCGCCTTGTCAACACCAGTCTTTTTGGCAATTTCATTTACGATATCTGCTTTAGTCATCTTGATTAAGTAATTAGGGTTACACGTTTATCTTAATTTTTTGGTCTGCAAAGATATAGCTTTTTTATTTCTCTTAAAAATATATCCAGAACATTTTGCAAAAAACATTTTAGCCCCTTGGAAGTGCTGTGGCTTCTTGGCTAACTTTGCGCCCCGGAATCCCAATGCGGAAGGAGTGCGTATGAAACGGTTTGCTGCGATTTTGGAGAAATGGTATGAGTCCCACGGACGTGATTTGCCCTGGAGGAAAACGGACGACCCCTATCGGATATGGGTGTCGGAAATCATCCTCCAGCAGACACGTGTGGCGCAGGGCTATGACTATTTTGTGCGTTTCATGAAACGTTTCCCCACGGTGCAGTCACTGGCCGCGGCCGGAGAAGACGAAGTGATGAAACTCTGGCAGGGGCTGGGATATTATTCCCGTGCGCGCCATCTGCACACTGCGGCACGTGCGGTTGCGGCTCAGGGGGCATTTCCCCGCACCTATGAAGGGGTGCGTGCCCTGAAAGGAGTGGGTGACTACACGGCTGCGGCAATCTGCGCTTTTGCCTACGGGCATCCTTGCGCCGTTGTCGACGGCAATGTCTATCGCGTGCTGGCCCGGTGGATGGGCATCGATACGCCCATCGACTCCGTGCAAGGACGGAAGCTCTTTGCCGCCTTGGCACGTGAGCTTCTGGATGAGAAACGTCCGGCACTTTACAATCAAGCCATCATGGACTTCGGTGCTCTGCAGTGCACGCCGCAGTCGCCCGATTGCCTTCACTGTCCGCTGGCCGACACCTGCGTGGCCCTTTCCGAAGGGCGAGTGGCCGCATTGCCCGTCAAGTCGCACAAGGCAAAGGTCACAGTCCGCCATTTCAACTATCTCTACGTCCGTGTCGGTTCAGATACGTTCATCAGGAAGCGGGAGGATGACGACATCTGGAAGAATCTGTATGAGTTGCCTTTGGTGGAGAGTCCGCAAGAGTGGAGCGAAGCCGAATTGCTGGCTTCCGAGCAGCTTCATGCATGGGTGGGCTGCCGGGAGGCAATGACCATCCGTTGCCTCCGGCGGCAGGTGAAGCATGTGCTGTCTCACCGGGTCATTTATGCCACGTTTTATGAACTGACGTTGCAGGAAGATGCAGCACCGCTTTTCCCGGGATTTCTGCGAATCCCGTTGGAGGAGTTGGAACACTATGCCGTCCCCCGTCTGCTCCATCAGTTTTTCGAGCATTTTGTGTTTTCATGAACCCGTTGTGCTGCAATGTTTTATCCTCCATACCACTCCGAAGAATGACGGCGACAGCTGCAAAAATGTCCGAAGAAAAGCGGCAGCGGTGCACTTTTTGCCCGAAATAAGTACACAAAGAAAAGAAAAGCAAAGCATAGAAAAGAAAAACCTCTAAAAAGAAAAGATTTCGCCGGTGACGGCGGCGAAAGCGGGAGAGGGTGGGGAGGAAATAAAGCTGCGCTCCGAGAGAAGGGCCGCCGGGGGCGGAAAGGAAGCCGCCCGAGAGCCGAAAGGAGGGCGGACAGGCCCGGAGTTCACAGGGCGGGAAGTGTCATTTGAAACCTTTTTGCTGCTTAAATGTTTCCTTCTAATCTTTTTTCTTGTAATTTTGCGCGTTGTTAAAAGAGCAGACAAAAAAAACAATCATAACTTATGGGTAAGAGATTTGCTGAGCATGGTCAGCTTGACCTGTCACAGGTGAACAAAGACGTGTTGAAAGAGTGGGATGAAAACGATGTTTTCTCCAAGAGTATGACAGAACGTGAGGGCTGTCCGTCGTTTGTGTTCTATGAAGGTCCTCCTTCGGCCAACGGCATGCCGGGCATCCACCACGTGATGGCCCGCTCTATCAAGGACACGTTTTGCCGGTATAAGACGATGAAAGGCTTTCAGGTGAAGCGGAAAGCCGGATGGGACACACACGGCCTCCCCGTGGAGCTGGGTGTGGAGAAGAAGCTGGGCATCACGAAGGAAGACATCGGGAAGACCATCTCCATTGCCGACTACAACAAAGAGTGTCGCCGCGATGTGATGAAGTTCACCGAAGAATGGGCAGAGCTGACCCACCGGATGGGGTATTGGGTGGACTTGGAACATCCGTACATCACGTATGAAAACACTTACATCGAAACTCTCTGGTGGCTGCTGAAACAGCTCTATAACAAAGGCTTGCTCTACAAGGGCTATACCATCCAACCCTATTCGCCGGCTGCCGGCACGGGACTGAGTTCACACGAGCTGAACCAGCCGGGATGCTACCGTGACGTAAAAGACACGACGGTGGTGGCACAGTTCCGGATAAAGAATCCCAAACCCGAAATGACAGGGTGGGGCACGCCCTATTTCCTTGCATGGACAACCACCCCGTGGACACTGCCTTCGAACACGGCACTGTGTGTCGGCCCGAAGATTGACTACGTGGCTGTGCAGTCATATAACGGCTATACGGGTGAGAAAATCACCGTAGTCCTTGCCAAAGCATTGCTTTACACGCATTTCAACAAGAAGGCCGAAGGACTCGACCTTGACTCTTACAAGCCGGGCGACAAACTGATTCCCTTCAAGGTGGTCAGCGAATATAAAGGCCCGGACCTGGTGGGCATGGAATATGAGCAACTCTTCCCCTGGGTGAATCCGGGTGAAGGCGCTTTTCGCGTGATTCCCGGTGACTATGTCACGACGGAAGACGGTACGGGCATCGTGCACATCGCCCCGACTTTCGGTGCCGATGATGCTCAGGTGGCAAAGGCAGCCGGCATCCCGCCGTTGCAGATGGTCGACAAGAAAGGCGAGCGTCGCCCGATGGTCGACCTGCAAGGCAAGTTCTACCTGCTGAGCGATTTGGACGACGAGTTTGTCAAGAACAATGTCAATGTCGACCTGTATAAACAATACGAAGGCCGTTTCGTGAAGAATGCCTATGACCCCAATCTGACCGACAAGGATGAGACGCTCGACGTCTCCCTCTGCATGCAGATGAAGGCGGACAACCAGGCTTTCAAAATCGAGAAACACGTGCACAACTATCCACACTGCTGGCGCACGGACAAGCCGGTGCTCTACTATCCGCTCGACAGCTGGTTCATCCGCTCGACAGCTTGCAAGGAGCGCATGATTGAGCTGAACAAGACCATCAAATGGAAACCCGAATCGACGGGCACGGGACGCTTCGGCAAGTGGCTGGAAAACCTCAACGACTGGAACCTGAGCCGTTCGCGCTACTGGGGCACACCGCTTCCCATCTGGCGCTCGGAGAACAAGGAGGAAATCTGCATCGGTTCGCTGGAAGAACTCTACAACGAAATCGAGAAATCGGTGGCTGCCGGATTCATGAAGTCCAACCCGTATAAGGACAGCGGCTTTGTGCCGGGCGTATATACGAAAGAGAACTATGACAAGATAGACCTGCACCGTCCGTACGTGGACAACATCATCCTCGTGTCGGAGAGCGGGCTGCCCATGAAACGTGAGACAGACTTGATTGACGTCTGGTTTGATTCGGGAGCAATGCCGTATGCACAGATTCACTATCCTTTCGAGCATAAAGAAGAGTTTGATAACAAGCGCGAGGTCTATCCGGCCGACTTCATCGCTGAAGGCGTTGACCAGACACGCGGCTGGTTCTTCACCTTGCACGCCATTGCCACGATGGTGTTTGACAGTGTGGCCTACAAAGCAGTTGTGTCCAACGGACTGGTGCTTGACAAGAACGGCAACAAGATGTCAAAGCGTATGGGCAATGCCGTTGACCCCTTCGGCGCCATTGAAGAATACGGTTCCGACCCTTTGCGCTGGTATGTGTTGACCAACTCTGCTCCGTGGGACAACCTGAAGTTCGACAGCAAGGGTGTGGACGAAGTGCGCCGCAAGTTCTTCGGCACGCTCTACAACACATATTCTTTCTTCGCCCTCTATGCCAATGTCGACGGCTTTGAATATGCCGAGCCCGACGTGCCGATGGCTGAACGCCCGGAAATCGACCGTTGGATATTGTCCGTGCTCAATTCCCTGGTGAAGGAGGTTGATGCTTGCTATGACGACTACGAGCCGACAAAAGCCGGCCGCCTGATTCAGGATTTCGTGAACGACAACCTCTCTAACTGGTATGTCCGCCTGAACCGCAAACGTTTTTGGGGTAACGCCATGTCGACCGACAAACTGTCTGCCTACCAGACCCTCTATGTCTGCCTGGAGACAGTGGCCAGGCTGATGGCTCCCATTGCTCCGTTCTATGCCGACCGTCTCTACAAAGACTTGATTGCCGTGACCGGACGTGACAATGTCGTGTCTGTCCATCTGGCAAAGTTCCCTGAATGTGATGAGGCTATGATTGACTCCGAACTGGAGATTCGTATGCAGATGGCACAGGATGTCACTTCGATGGTGCTGGCCCTGCGTCGCAAGGTGAACATCAAAGTGCGCCAGCCCCTGCAGTGCATCATGATACCGGCAGCTGATGCTGAGCAACGTGCCCGTCTGGAGTCTGTGAAGGCTCTCATCTTGAGTGAGGTCAATGTGAAAGAACTGAAGTTCGTGGAAAACGACAGAGCCATACTCGTGAAGAAAGTGAAGTGCAACTTCAAGAAGCTCGGTCCGAAATTCGGTAGCCAGATGGGAGCCGTGACGGCAGCCGTTGCCGCGATGTCACAAGATGCCATTGCCGAACTGGAAAGCCGGGGTTGCTATGCACTCTCCTTGCCCACGGGTGAGGCCGTCATCGAGGTTGCCGATGTGGAAATCATCAGTGAGGACATCCCGGGCTGGCTGGTGGCCAACGACGGGCGAATCACCGTGGCACTCGACATCGTTATCACGGAAGGACTTCGTCGCGAAGGCATAGCCCGCGAGCTGGTGAATCGCATCCAGAACGTCCGTAAGAACAGTGGTTTTGAGATTACAGATCGCATAATAATACGCTTGTCTAAAAATTCTCAAACGGATAATGCCGTGATAGAATATAATACGTATATTTGTAACCAAGTTTTGGCCAACTCTTTGGAGCTGGTAGACACAGTGGAAGATGGGGCGAAACTTGACTTTGATGATTTCACCTTGTTTGTGAAAGTGACGAAAAACTAAATCTTAATCTTAAAACTGTAATTAGCTATGGCTGAGAAGACTAGATACTCAGATGCAGAGTTGGAGGAGTTTAAGGCTATCATCCTTGAAAAATTGGCGATTGCTCAGAAGAATTATGAGCAGTTGAGAAATAGTATGATGAATGTGGATGGCAACGATGTGGATGACACGTCTCCCACCTATAAGATTCTGGAAGAGGGAGCCAACACACTGTCTAAGGAAGAAACAACCCGATTGGCGCAGCGTGAGCTGAAGTTCATTCAGGGTTTGCAGGCCGCATTGGTGCGCATAGAAAACAAGACCTATGGCATTTGTCGCGAGACCGGCAAATTGATTCCTGCGGAACGTCTGCGTGCGGTGCCACATGCCACGCTGAGTATTGAAGCTAAGCAGGGAAAGAAATAAATGATGGTCCGATTGGAGGAACGTGAATTGCACGGAAGGAATGACAGACAAGCTGTCGTGAGGGTGTGATTTGCGTTCTTTCTTGGTTTTCAGGGATATAAAAAAGAAGATGAATAAGTTGTTGACACAGGGTAAGCTTTCCATCGTAATCATTGTGTTGGTTTTGATGATAGATCAGATGATAAAAATCGCAGTCAAGACATCAATGTATTTCCACGAAAGCATACGTGTTACAGATTGGTTTTACATCTATTTCACGGAGAACAACGGCATGGCTTTCGGCATGGAAATATTTGGAAAACTCTTTCTGACCATATTCCGCATTATTGCTGTAGGTGCCATAGCCTATTATTTATGCAAGCTCGTGAAAAAGGGCACGATGAAAACCGGATTTATTGTGTGCCTGTCATTGATTTTGGCCGGGGCTGCCGGTAATATCATAGACTGTGTGTTCTATGGAGTGATTTTTTCGGAAAGCACGCCGTTTCATTTGGCTCAGTTTGTCCCCTGGGGCGAAGGCTACACTTCGTTGTTTCATGGTCGGGTCGTCGATATGTTTTATTTTCCCATCATTGATACCTATTGGCCGGAGTGGTTCCCGTTTGTAGGTGGTGAGCGTTTCATCTTTTTTAGCCCTATATTCAATTTCGCGGATGCTGCCATCAGTGGCGGCATTATCGCCTTGCTGCTCTTTTATGGAAGCTCATTGAATCACCTCTCTGTGTTAAATGTTTCCCAAAAGGATAATGGAAAAGCTGCTTAATCATATTCTGCTTTTCGTTCTATTGGCAGGTTGTCTGTCTTTTGCTTCTTGCAAGAAGAAGATGCCTGCGGAGGTTATTAAGCCTGCCGTGATGGAAAACATACTCTATGACTATCACCTGGCGCAGGCGTTGGGCTCTGAATACAATGGTGATGAGCGCTACAAGCGTGAGTTGTTGATTCAGTATGTTTTCGAGAAACATCACGTGACGGAAGCTGAATTTGACAGTTCGATGGTGTGGTACACTCGCAACATGGGAGAATTGGGCAATATCTATAAGAATTTGGAGAAACGCTATGATGAAGCAAACAAAAATCTGGCGCAACTTTATCAGACGAGAAAAACGAATAGAATCGCTTCCGGTGACTCCGTCAACCTGTGGCGGGAACGGACGATGTATGTGCTGACAGCCGCTTCACTGACCAACCGTTTGACTTTTGAACTGGAGACAGACACGACGTTCTACCCGTTGGACCATTTCGTGTGGCAGATGAATGTTTCCAGACTGATGAAAGGTGACGGGCAGTTGTATGCCGGTTTGACGGTTAACTATCGGAATGACTCGACCAGCAGTGTGGTGTGTTTGCTCTCGGGGGAGGGAGAACAACAGCTGTCTCTCAAAGTTGACACGTTGCCCATGAAGAGCCTGCAAGGATTCGTGTTTTATAAAGACTCTGTGACCTCAGAAGCTGTACCCGTTGTGCTGAAAGACATCACATTGACCCGCTACCATGCTCCTACGGGAGAGTTGGAGGCCTTGCGGAAGGCACACGAACAGCAGGCAGCCAAAGAAGATTCGTTGGTTGTAAAGAAGCTTGAGGTGCATAAGGAAAGCATCCAGGTGGTGGAAGACACCGCACCGAAACCACTGAAAACCATGCATCGGCGCAGTCCGGAAGAACTTCGCAGGCAACAACGTCCCGTTAAGGAATAAAGAGGTTATGAAGCGCTACGCAGTGCATCTTCTATACATGGAGCGTGATGCCGTGTGTCGGCAGCAGGTCATGGAAATTGATGATGGCCGGTGCGTGGAGCATTACCCTTTGACCGAAGAATTGCCTTTTACGGAATGGATAGGAGGCGTGGCTGTCTTGTCGGGATGTGAAGAGACAGACTGTCAGCTGCCGGCTTCGTTTGAAGACGTCCTTCATGCGCTACTGAATAAGCCCGGTGCTTATGTGTGGCATATAGAAGCTGCGGACTATGCACATGGCACAGTCCGTCGGCTCAGGCGTTTGTCTTGATTTTCCTTTTAACATTCCCAAGAGATATATTTCACTGCACCTTGGTCGTCAGTGTTGCCCACAAGGAGCTGGTCTGTGTATCGCCACCCCAGTGTATAGTCCCACACGGCATAGATGTGGTCGCTGGGATAGAGCCCGATGCGTTTGGGCTTGAGCAGTGAGAGCAGGCGTTTGTCGTCCGGCTGTGAGGTGTCGGTTTGAGACATCATCTTTTCTAAAATGTCCGAACTGAGTTCTTTGAGGTGGAAATTTATATATTTACGCGCCTCTCCGTTGTTGTTGAAATCTTTGAGTATGGCCGTTTCCACAGCTTGTTTGTGTGTGGACAGATTTGCCAGATAGGTGTTACACTTATCAGCCCATCCTTCACTTGCGGGACTAATGGTGTAGAAATTTAAGTCCAGAAAGACGTCGTAGTCTTCAAGCTTGATACGTGCTCCATAGCTTCGATGGAACGTATCAGAATCAATCATGCCAAAATAAGAAACTGTTGTTTTCATGCTTAAGGAATCATTTAGTTGTTTATGTGTTAACAAATATATGAATTATTTTTGAGAAATCTTGCAAATATTTGTATAAAAAATTAGATAGATGAGAATATGCGAATTCAAGCCGTGTTTTCTTTGTAATATAATGCTTTTTCTTTCCGATTATAAAAACTGGTTTTTGAGCGACTTTATTGTAGCCAAGGACGGAAAGGAAGGCGCCCGAGCACGGACTCTAGGGCGCTCGAGCGCGGACTAGACTCCTTCCTCACCTCGTTATGGTAGGCGCATAAAAACAGCACGCAGGACGGCTGTGGCATTCCTGCGTGCTGTTCAAATCTTCACCCCGCTGTTCCTGAGAGACAGACAGAGCCCGAGGTGTGTGTCCAATTACTTCCCTAGGATGATGCCCGGTGACGGGAAGTGCATGCCGACCATCATCAGCTCATTGTCGCGGGCGTAGTTCAGAATGCGCACCCGGGTGGAAATGGCAGCTTCTTTGTCCATGTCAAAGGACGCACAGATTTCCGGATGTTCCTTCTGCAAAGCGACTCCATGCATCAGGTCGCCCACGATGAGTATGCGTCCGGCTTGATAAACCGTGTGTCCCGGTGTGTGGCCCACTGCTTCCATCGCAACAACACCTCCGGGAAGTGTGTCGCCGAACTCGAACAGATGAAGATTAGCCTTGTAGGCGTTCATCGTCTTCACAACCTGTGCCTTTTGTTTGTCCGGCATCTGCATCCATGCGTCATACTCCATTCTGGATGCGTAGACCTCGGCTTTAGGGAACACCACGCTGTCATCCTGCATCATGCCTCCGATGTGATCACCATGAAAATGTGTCAGGAAAAGATAATCAATGTCGGCCGGTGATAAGCCGAGAGACTCCAATCCTGCCAACAGGCGACTGTCGGGCACGCCATTACCCGTGTCGAACAGGATGGTATGACCGTCTTTCTTCAGAAGAAAAGTGCCTATACTGGAAGGTATACCGTTACTCAGTCCGAGACTGTCGATCAAGCTGGCAGGCGCGTCTGCAAAGAGCTCACAAGACATCAGTTTGTCGTCTGCATTGTCACGAATCCATATCAACTGTGTGCTGTCGGCATGAATTTCTGCCATCGTTTCACCACCAATGACTATCACTTCCTCACCAACTGGTTCGTCGGCATTTTTTTGCTTCTGTCCGCCACAAGCGGAGAGAGCAAGGGCAAAAGCCAATGCGCCCCCAAGGGTTTTTTTCATAGAAAACTTCATAACGATTTGATTTGGTTCGTAGCAAAGTTAGGCAAAATATCAAGATGAAACAAACCACCCGATGGACATAGAACTATGGTTCTTACGCACATATGCAGACGCGACGACCGGTACCTTCGTCAGAAAACCTCCACCAGCATAGGGTACATTATAATGATAAAGTCCCATAAAAACATGGATTCCGACTTACGAATCATCATTTTTGTGCATAAAAAGCATTCATTTTGTTTGGATGTTATGAGAAAAGCTGTACCTTTGCCCCCGCTAATAAAAAAACGAGTAAAGAACGAAACATGTATTTAAGCACGAAGCCCATTAGCCTACTGTCAGTCACTCTGATTAACGTCGTGGTGGTTTCATCAAGAGCGTGAGAAAGGCTGTGTGTCGTGCTGCCGTGATATTTTTATAAAAAAGCCTTTCTCCTTTCCGGGAAAGGCTTTTTTAGTTTAAGAACAGAAGAAAGCATTTTTGGAATATGAAACATCAATTACGTAGCGCCATCAGTACGCAAGGCCGCCGCATGGCGGGAGCAAGGGCCCTATGGGTGGCCAACGGCATGAAACGTGAACAGATGGGGAAGCCCATCATTGCCATTGTTAACTCTTTCACACAGTTTGTCCCCGGACACACGCACCTGCATGAAGCAGGCCAGCTGGTGAAGGCAGAGATTGAGAAACGAGGCTGCTTTGCTGCCGAGTTTAACACCATCGCCATTGATGACGGCATTGCCATGGGGCACGACGGAATGCTTTACTCACTTCCCTCACGCGACATCATCGCCGACAGTGTGGAATACATGGTCAATGCTCACAAGGCGGACGCGATGGTGTGCATCAGTAATTGCGACAAAATTACTCCGGGCATGCTCATGGCAGCTATGCGGCTCAACATCCCCACGGTGTTTGTATCGGGCGGCCCGATGGAAGCCGGCGAATGGGATGGGCAACACCTGGACTTGATTGATGCCATGATCAAGTCGGCCGACACGTCGGTGAGCGATGCTGATGTGGCAGCCATTGAAGCACATGCATGTCCCGGTTGTGGCTGCTGTTCAGGCATGTTCACGGCCAACTCCATGAACTGCCTCAATGAAGCCATCGGTTTGGCACTCCCGGGCAACGGCACCATACTGGCTACGCATGTGAATCGGCGTCGCCTGTTTGAAGAAGCTGCTGCGCTGATAGTGAAAAACGCCTACAAGTATTACGAGGAGGGTGACGACAGTGTCTTGCCGCGTAACATCGCCACCCGCGAAGCCTTTCTCAACGCCATGACGCTCGACATTGCGATGGGTGGCTCCACCAACACGGTGCTCCACCTGCTGGCCATCGCTCATGAAGGTGAGGTGGATTTCCGGATGGACGACATCGACGTGCTCTCACGCCGCGTGCCCTGCTTATGTAAAGTGGCTCCCAACACGCAGAAATATCACATCCAAGATGTGAACCGTGCCGGAGGCATCCTCAACATTCTCGGTGAGCTGAGCAAAGGCGGTCTTCTCAACACCAGCGTACACCGTGTGGATGGCCTCACCTTGGGCGAAGCCATCGAAACATACAGCATCCTGAAAAGCGATATTGACCCCGAAGCACGCAGAATCTACGCAAGTGCCCCGGGCAATCACTTCAACATCAAACTTGGCTCTCAGGAATCCACCTATAAGGAACTGGACACAGACCGGGCAAATGGCTGTATCCGCGACTTGCAACACGCATACTCGAAAGACGGTGGACTGGCCGTGCTGAAAGGAAACATTGCCCAAGATGGCTGCGTTGTGAAGACGGCCGGCGTGGATGAAAGCATCTGGAAGTTTTCCGGTCCGGCCAAGGTGTTCGACTCGCAGGAGGCTGCATGTGAAGGCATTCTGGGCGGTAAGGTGGTTAGTGGCGATGTGGTGGTCATCACCCACGAAGGACCGAAAGGCGGCCCGGGTATGCAGGAGATGCTCTATCCCACTTCCTACATCAAGTCCAAACACTTGGGTAAGGAATGTGCCCTCATCACCGACGGTCGTTTCAGCGGTGGCACCTCGGGGCTGAGCATCGGACACATCTCTCCGGAAGCTGCAGCCGGGGGCAACATTGGCAAGGTGGTCGACGGCGACATCATTGACATTGATATCCCCAACCGTACCATCAACGTACGGTTGACGGACGATGAACTGGCTGCCCGCCCCATGACGCCTGTAACCCGTGACCGGAAAGTGTCGAAGGCATTGCGTGCCTATGCCAGCATGGTGAGCTCGGCCGACAAGGGTGGAGTAAGAATGATAGATTAAAACGAGTATAGATATACGACTATGACTAAAGAACGAATTACGGGTGCAGAAGCATTGATGCGTTCGCTTGAACACCACGGAGTGACCACCCTCTTCGGCTATCCGGGAGGGTCAATAATGCCCGTGTTTGATGCTCTGTACGACCATACGAAACAACTGAACCACATATTGGTGCGTCACGAACAGGCGGCCACTCATGCTGCCGAGGGTTATGCCCGCGTGTCGGGCAAAGTGGGGGTTTGCTTGGTAACGAGCGGTCCGGGTGCGACAAACACCGTAACCGGCATAGCCGACGCGATGATTGACAGCACACCCATTATTGTCATTGCTGGCCAGGTAGGTATTTCAATGTTGGGTTCTGACGCTTTTCAGGAAGTCGACCTTGTGGGCGTGACGCAACCTATCACAAAATGGAGCTACCAAATCCGCCGTGCCGAAGATGTCCCCATGGCCGTGGCCAAAGCATTCTACATTGCCAGGAGCGGACGCCCGGGTCCCGTAGTGCTTGACTTCGCCAAAAATGCCCAAGTAGAGACTTTCGACTACGAACCGATTGACATAGATTATATTCGCAGCTATGTGCCTGTGCCCGACATGGACGAGGCCGCACTTGACGAAGCCGCCCGGCTCATAGATGCAGCCCAACGACCTTTTGCTCTGATTGGTCAGGGTGTGGAGTTGGGCAATGCACGTGAGGAGTTGCTGGCTTTCCTGGAGAAAGCCGATATTCCTTGTGGCGCCACATTGATGGGACTTTCAGACATCCCTTCCGACCATCGATTGAACAAAGGCATGCTGGGCATGCACGGCAATCTTGGTCCGAATGTGAAGACCAACGAGTGCGATGTGCTGATTGCCATCGGCATGCGGTTTGACGACCGTGTTACAGGTAATCTGGAAACGTATGCACGGCAGGCAAAAATCATCCACATGGACATCGATCCGGCAGAGATAAACAAAAATGTGAAGGTTGACGTACCGGTGCTGGGCGACTGCAAACAGACCCTGCGCGAACTCACTGCACGTATTCACGAAGCACAGCACACCGGTTGGATTGACAGTTTCAAACCCTATGAAGAACAAGAGTATACTTACGTCATCGAACCGGAGGTGTTCCCGGGAGAAGGCCCGCTCAAGATGGGAGAAGTGGCACATGCAGTGAGTGAAGCCACAAACCACCAAGCCATCTTGGTGACTGATGTGGGACAGAATCAAATGTTGTCAGCTCGTTACTTCAAGTATCAACAGAAACGGAGCATTGTCACCTCAGGCGGATTGGGTACGATGGGATTCGGACTCCCCGCAGCCGTGGGTGCCACATTCGGTGCTCCCGAGCGTTTGGTGTGCGCCATCATGGGCGACGGCGGACTCCAAATGAGCATCCAGGAGCTGGGCACCATCATGGAGCAGCATGCCCCGGTGAAAATCATCCTGCTCAACAACAACTATCTGGGCAATGTGCGACAATGGCAAGCCATGTTCTTCAACCGGCGCTATTCTTTCACGCCGATGCTGAATCCGGACTATACGAAGATTGCCGAAGCATACGGCATTCCGTCACAAGTGGTGGAACGACGCGAAGATCTGGCCAGTGCCATTGAACGCATGCTAACGACCGACGGACCCTTCTTGCTCGAAGTGGCCGTCATTGAGGAAGGCAATGTGTTGCCCATGACCCCACCGGGAGGAACCGTCAACGAAATGTTGCTTGAATGCTAATAAGGAGAATAAACAATGGAAAAAACACTCTATACACTGATTGTCTATTCAGAAAACATCGCCGGATTGCTTAACCAGATCACGGCTGTGTTTACCCGCAGACAGATCAACATCGAAAGCCTGAATGTTTCGGCATCATCCATACAAGGCATCCACAAATACACCATCACGGCATGGACGGATGAAGAGACCATCATGAAAGTGGTGAAACAAATCGAAAAGAAGATTGAAGTAATCCAAGCTCATTACTTCACAGACAATGAAATCTTCTACCACGAAATCGCACTCTACAAGCTGTCCACACCCAAATTGGAAAGTGATACTTACATATCCAAAGTTATTCGTCGCTATGGTGCGAGCATCGTGGAAGTCAATCCTGTATACTCCATCGTGAAGAAAACCGGTATGAGTGACGAAATCACCGCACTCAACAGTGAGTTGCAATCACTGGGGTGCGTCTTGCAGTTTGTCCGCTCGGGACGGGTTGCCATCACAAAGAGCTGTGTGGAGCGTGTCAATGAATACCTGGCCGAACGTGCGGAGAAACATCGTCGCATCAAATAACCTGGTAATGAATACGGAGAAAATAGGGACTTACCACTTCGTTGCCGAACCGTTCCATGTCGATTTCACGGGACAGTTGACCATGGGTGTCTTGGGTAATCATTTGCTCAATTGCGCCGGCTTTCATGCCGAAGAACGTGGTTTTGGCATGAAAAAGCTGAACAACATCCATTACACATGGGTGTTGTCACGGTTAGCCATTGAGCTGAAACGCATGCCCTTGCAGTATGAAAAGTTTTCCATCCAGACGTGGGTCGAGAACGTCTATCGGCTGTTCACAAACAGAAACTTCGCCATCCTCGATGCAGAGGGGATTCCCATGGGATATGCCCGCTCCATCTGGGCCATGATAGACATGAAAACACGTAAGCCGGCTGATTTGTTTTCCTTGTATGGCGGGCATATCACCGACTACATCTGCAACGACAAGGAGTGTCCTATTGGCAAACCCGGACATATCAAAGTGGACAACGCCACCATTATCGGAGAGCATCGTGTGGTCTACAGCGACATCGATGTCAACGGTCACATGAACAGCATCAAGTACATCGAACACATACTGAACTTGTTCCCCATCGAACAGTTTAGAGACCGTCACATTGACCGCTTCGAAATGGCCTATTCGGCAGAAAGCTACTACGGTGACACACTCTCTTTCTTCCGCGAACAGAAAGCTGAACAGGAGTATGACATTGCAGTGAAAAAGAACGGCAGCGACGTGGTCTGCCGCAGCAAAATGAGATTCAAATAACCATATAATTTTAAACGAACATGCCGTAAAGACCTTGCGGCATGTGCAACAACAAAAACAATTAAGCAAATGGCACAAATGAATTTTGGCGGGGTAATCGAGAACGTCGTAACCCGCGAAGAGTTTTCTTTGGAAAAGGCACGTGAAGTATTAAAGAATGAGACCATCGCCGTCATTGGCTATGGTGTACAAGGCCCCGGACAATCACTCAACCTGCGTGACAACGGTTTCAATGTCATTGTCGGGCAACGCGCTGGAAAGACTTATGACAAGGCTGTGGCCGACGGTTGGGTTCCGGGAGAAACACTCTTCAGCATTGAAGAAGCCTGCGAACGCGCAACCATCATTGAGGTGCTCCTCTCTGACGCAGCACAGATAGCTTGTTGGCCCACCATCAAAAAGTATCTGACAGCAGGAAAGGCACTCTACTTCTCACACGGATTTGCCATCACCTACAGTGACCGTACAGGCATCGTTCCTCCAGCTGATGTAGATGTCATCATGGTGGCTCCCAAAGGCTCGGGTACTTCACTTCGTACCATGTTTCTTGAAGGTAGAGGCCTGAACTCTTCATACGCCATCTACCAGGATGCTACTGGACGTGCTTATGAGCGTGTCATCGCATTGGGCATCGGCGTCGGTTCTGGCTACTTGTTCGAGACTACTTTCAAGCGTGAAGTTTACTCTGACCTGACCGGTGAACGCGGAACCTTGATGGGTGCCATCCAAGGCTTGCTCTTGGCACAATATGAAACACTGCGCCAACACGGACACACTCCGTCAGAAGCATTCAACGAGACAGTGGAAGAGCTCACTCAGTCACTTATGCCGCTCTTTGCAGCTAAAGGCATGGACTGGATGTATGCCAACTGCTCCACGACGGCACAGCGTGGTGCTCTTGACTGGATGGGTCCGTTCCACGATGCCACCAAACCGGTGTTCGAGAAGCTTTACCAATCAGTCGCATCCGGCGAGGAAGCTCAACGCTCCATCGACTCCAATTCTCAGCCGGATTATCGTGAGAAACTGAACGAAGAACTCCGTCAGTTGCGCGAAAGCGAAATGTGGCAGACGGGTGCAGTGGTTCGCAAACTCCGTCCGGAAAACAACTGATAGTCTCCCTGCACTTACTTACAAAAGGCCACCCGCGGAACAAATTGTGTCCGTCGGGTGGCCTTTATGCATTATCCCGAACCAAACGGCAGGGAGCATGGCCCTGGCACAAGTTTGTGAAGCCTTTCAGCTTGTACTCATTAAAAACTACGTATCTTTGCCCCAGCAAAAAACAAAGGGAAACAGAATAATGAACAGATTAAGCTCAATCGAAGAAGGCATTGAAGAAATCAAGGCCGGCAAAGTAATCATAGTGGTCGATGACGAGAACCGGGAAAACGAAGGAGACTTCATCGTGGCTGCCGAAAAGATAACGCCAGAAATTGTTAACTTCATGGTGACTCAGGGAAGAGGGGTGCTCTGCGCACCGCTCACCAAACAGCGCTGTCGCGAACTGGAGCTTGAACCGATGACCCAACGCAACACATCGCTGCTTGGCACTCCATTCACTGTGACGGTCGACCTGTTGGGACACGGCTGCGCCACAGGAGTTTCTGCACATGACCGTGCGGCAACCATCCTGGCGCTGAGCGACCCGGCCTACAAGGCTGACGATTTCGGACGTCCGGGACACATCTGTCCGCTGTATGCCCACGAGAATGGTGTGCTGGGGCGCAATGGACACACGGAAGCAGCCATCGATATGGCTCGGCTGGCCGGATTGAGGCCCGCAGGAGCGCTCATTGAGGTGATGAATGCCGACGGCACAATGGCCCGTTTGCCGCAACTGCTGGAATTGGGCGAACGCTTCGGGCTCAAAGTTATCTCAATTGCAGAATTAGTGGATTTCCGCATGCGTACAGGCCGTTGACCGCGGTTTCATCCACATGACCTTACCCTAGACTCCGTGCTTGCCCGCCCTAGACTCCGCTCGAACACGCCCTGGAGTCCGTCCTTGCCTTTGGTAGGCTCGGGAGGATATGTATAACGGCCTGAAAGTATTATAATGAAAAGACAGACAACAGATGATGGAAAAACAATCCAATTATTATGCTGTCTGTCTTTTTTTGTTATTAGCTAAATATGTGCTTACCAGTCGATAGGGATTTCGTTGTGTGCTTCCAGATAGGCGTTGGCCTGGCTGAAATGATGGTTCCCGAAGAAGCCTTTGTGAGCTGAAAGGGGAGAGGGATGAGCAGATGTCAGTACCAGGTGACGCGAAGGATTAATGAAAGCTCCTTTCTTCTGAGCATATGCCCCCCAGAGAATGAATACCAGATGTTCACGTTCTTCAGCCAATGCGTGGATGGCGGCATCAGTGAACTCTTCCCATCCTTGACGTTGGTGTGAACCTGCTTGGTGGGCACGCACTGTGAGAGTGGCGTTGAGCAGAAGTACGCCTTGTTTAGCCCAGCGTGTCAGGTTGCCGCTTGTCGGTAAAGGCTTACCTAAATCGTCATGTATTTCCTTGAAAATGTTTACCAGTGAAGGAGGAAAAGGGATTCCGTCGTTTACGGAGAAACAGAGTCCATGTGCTTGACCGGGACCATGATATGGGTCTTGTCCGATGATAATTACTTTCACGTGATCAAACGGGCAAAGGTTGAACGCATTGAATATGAGCCTTCCCGGTGGATAAATGGTGCCTTGGGCATATTCTCGGCGTACGAAGTCTGTCAGTTTGATGAAATAGTCTTTGTCAAATTCTGGAGCCAGATGCTGTTTCCAACTCTCTTCGATTTGTACATTCATGTCTTTTCACTTGTTTGGTTTTGTGACAAACATACGAAGAAAAATCAGATGTACTAATGTGCACGTACTGAAAAGTGCTTGTTTTCCTTCGTAAAATAATAGCCAAGAGTCTGTTTTTGACTCTTGGCTATTACGGAAGTTAGATCAGCGGGATGTTTAACTGATTGCATTCTTCCAGCATTTCTTTCGGCCAGATGCTGGATTGGATTTCGCCGATGTGTGCTTTCCTCAGATAAATCATACACAGGCGTGACTGTCCAATGCCTCCTCCAATGCTGAGCGGGAGTGAACCTTCGAGCAGACGACGGTGGAAATATAGTGATTTTCTCTCCTCTTTTCCCGTAAGGGCAAGTTGATGGAGAAGACTTTCTTTGTCAACCCGAATACCCATGGAGGAGAGCTCGATGGGGCAGTCAAGTATGTCGTGCCACACGAGCAGGTCGCCGTTTAAGCCCTGAAATCCTTCTTCGTTTAAGCTGGAATAGTCGTCATAGTCGGGAGCGCGCAGGTCGTGTGGTTGTCCGTCACCAAGTGGCCCTCCGATGCCGATGATGAACACGGTGTGATGTTGTCGTGTAATGAGTTTTTCACGTTCCTTCGGACTCTTGTCCGGATAGAGTCTGCGAAGCTCTTCCGCATGGATAAAGTACACTTCCGGTGCCAGGAACGGTGTAATCTGTGGATATTGTTCGCACACCATGTATTCGGTGCGTTGCATGGCGGCGTAGATTCGTTTTACTATACTTTTCAGGAAGGTCAAGTTGCGTTGTTCCGGCGTGATGACTTT
>CAZOKL010000013.1:11219-30311 GCA_964580305.1 uncultured Bacteroides sp. | reverse complement strand
CCCAAGAACAGTATGATGCTAAAATCAACGAGATAATGAGCCGTATATAAATTAAATCTTAAAGCGTATGAAGAAATTTTTTCTAAAAACAGTTATAGCCCTTGTTTTTGTCATTATTTTAGATGGATTATTTCTATTATTTAGGGATATACACAACTGTTCAGATTCTGTACTGTCGGCTTTGGTCGGGTTGAATATCGCATATGTTTCGTTATTTCTCGTTCCGATATGTGCGCCTAAACAACGTGGAACAAAGGTTCTATCAGACACTTTGTATCTGATAGGAACAATATATTTTATTTTAGAGTTCATCGTTGGCGTTACATTTTTGTTCTGGGAACAGGATACAATGGTATTGCCGGTTACAATTCAATCTGTCTTATTTGGGCTTTATATTATCATTCTATTTAGCAATATACTTGCTAATGATGCAACACAACAATCTATAAACAGGCAGAATGCAGAGTCTGATAATATAAAAATAATGATTGAAGAAGCAGAAGTTACCCGGCAACTTGTAGAATCAGATAAAAACGCATATAAGTTAGTAACAACACTTTACGAAGAATTAAAGGCAAGTCCTATTCGGAGTAATCTGGATGTTGCTGATATAGAAAAGGAAATATTGACATCACTTATGCATATGCATGATTGTGCCAATGCGGGAGATTTTTCTGAAGTAATACAAACGGCTACTCAAACTAGACAACTGGTTATTAAAAGAAATTTTAAACTAAAAAACATACGTCATTATTAATTATTTAAAATCATTTTTTTATGGAAGAAACTTTAAAATTACTTACACTTAAGTGTCCGAATTGTACTCGACAAATATCGAAGTATAGTAAATTTTCCACGAGTGTTACTTGTCCTAGTTGTGGAACAGTAATTAAAAATCCGATGGTGGACAGTAAAGATGTTCCAACACCAGAGCGAATCATTCCTTTTGCGTCGGATGAATCAAATTTCGAAAGAGCTATGGTTGATTATCTTGTCAATACAGATTATGTTGACAAAAACGTTTTTTCTGGAATCAATACTGATAACGTTTTTCGTGCGTATTTGCCAATGTATCTATATGAAGGTAGTTACAATGCAGCATGGAGTTGTGAATCATCTTATAAAGATCAGCAGGTTAAGATCGGTAGTAATTCTGTTTCAACCAAAGAGGTTAAGAAGTGGCGTCCTCAAAACGGCAATGCTGCTGGTAATTTCGCATTTTTATGCTTGGCAAATGAGGGCAGTAACGATTTACCTGATGAACTTCGTCAGTTTACCTATCAGTTCCCTTATGAGGTGATGTGTTCTAAAGCATTTGATGGGTCTTTGTTGAGTGCAGAAGATGAAAAACTTATCACTATACCAATGAATGCAGACGCTAGCATTGTATGGCAAAAGCATGGTAAAGGCCTTGTAGACCGAACAGCTCAAGAGGCTGCGCTTACACAAATTGGGAATCAGGAGATTCGCAATTTCCGTGCATCGTCTAGCTTCCAACTTTCTACAAAAGGAGAGTATGTTCTTGCTCCGTTCTGGTTTGTATACTATAACTACAAAAATCAGCGTTACTATTTTCTGATGGATGGTCTTGGAAAAACGACATCAGGGAATTATCCCATAGATGAAGAGGACTTAGCATTCACAAACAGCAAGGAAAAGATTATTAAGATTGTGAACTGGTTGTGGATTTTGTGTATAGTTTTATGTTTCATCAATTTTACAATAGGTATTTCAATGTTTGTTGTTTGGTTTATTGCTAAATTCATCGTAAAGAAAGTGATGAAAAAACAGATACAGGCT
Source organism: uncultured Bacteroides sp. (assembly GCA_964580305.1). Taxonomy (GTDB): domain Bacteria; phylum Bacteroidota; class Bacteroidia; order Bacteroidales; family Bacteroidaceae; genus Phocaeicola_A. Next base: position 28,511 of record CAZOKL010000013.1, on the reverse strand, counting down.
AAACTTGATCAATCTCGATTGTATAGGCAACAAGCTGCCTCACAACTCGGCTAATAAGTCCTATATTTTTAAGATTTAATTAAAATGGCTTCAATGTTTGACAAACGTTGGAGCCGTTTTTTTGTAGGGAGATAGGTGGTGGAACGGACTCTCTCCCGGTGTGACGAGTTGTTAGTTGAAAGGTATTCCATGGAACGGACAAATGCCTAGATGGACCCTTCAGGACTATACTCAACCACTTTGACATTACTATCACAAACTGGGAATCATCTTTTATGCTATTAGTTTGGCTATGTTGGTTTGATTATGGTATGACAGATTCAGAATGTTCAAACTTTGTGTAGGATTGATTTTAAAATCTTCTCTCTTTTAATAAAAGTTTCTTTTTGCAAATAAATAATTATTTAGAAGTAATATTATGCAGAATTATTCTTATATAGATTTTGTCTAAATTATAAATGAAAGAATCTGTTGCTTTCTTGTGTTTATAACTTATTTATAATCAGTGTGTCATAATATATGTAGATGCGCTGAGTGGCGATTCTATGAAAATGTAATGGCTGGGGAATAATCTCAAATTCAGAACCTTTCAAATATACAAAGCATATTAGTAGTAGTTTGCAGAATTTGTAAACGGTAATCCATTAATATTTAGAATATTATCATCTCTTTCTAATATGCAAAAAAAAGTAGATTTGTTTTTATTGAATTATATTATATACTTTGCAAGGTAGAAGTTTCGACAAGTTAATAAATGTTTTTTGAGCCTTATGATGGAAAGTAATCATGTAGAGCTTTGGAATCGTTGTCTGCAAGTCATAAAAGATAACGTGTTGGAGCATGCATTTAATACGTGGTTTAAGCCAATCATACCTTTAAAGTATGAAAATAAAACTTTGACAATAGAAGTCCCTACCTCATATTTTTATGAGTTCATAGAGGAACACTATTGTGATTTATTGCGTCTCGTTCTCGAAAAAGAAATAGGGAAAGGTACGCGTTTGATGTATAGTATCCTGACTGACAAAGCTAATCGTCTAACCACAAATATCCCTTCAACCAATCATCCTATAGGTGTGCAGCCACAATCTGGGGCAGGAGGTAACAGCGCACCGTTCATGCCGCCGCAGGCTACTCTTCCGGCACTTGATCCACGCTTGAATCCTAAGTATCACTTTGATAACTTCATTGAGGGTGACAGCAATAAATTGCCACGCGAGATAGCAAAAGAGGTTGCTAAGCACCCAGCAAAAACAGCATTTAATCCTTTGTTTATCCATGGTACTTCGGGAGTGGGAAAGACTCATCTGGTGAATGCTATAGGGGCACGTATTAAGGAACTATATCCTCTGCAACGTGTGCTATACGTATCGGCTAATTTGTTTCAAGTGCAGTTTGTTGATGCGACTTTACGTAATAAGGTGACAGACTTCATTAAGTTTTATCAAACGATAGATGTCCTGATTATTGATGATATTCAGGAGTTTGCTGCTATGACAAAGACTCAGAATACGTTCTTTCATATATTCAATCATTTGCATCAGAATGGTAAACAGCTCATTTTGACTTCTGACCGTCCTCCTATCATGTTGCAGGGTATGGAAGACCGTTTGCTTACGCGTTTTAAGTGGGGATTACTTGTTGAGCTGGAAAAGCCTAATACAGAGTTGCGTAAGAATATATTGAAGGATAAAATCCATCGTGACGGATTGGAACTTCCGGAGCCTGTGATTAATTTCATTGCGGAAAATGTGGATGAGAGCGTTCGTGACTTGGAAGGAGTCGTCACTTCGTTGATGGCTTATTCGGTCTATAGCAACAGAGACATTGATATGAATTTGGCTGAAAGCGTCGTAAAAAAGGTAACGAAAGTCGAGAAGAAAGAAATTACGATTGATACGATTGTTTCTAAAGTGTGTGAGCATTATGAAATCGAAAAGGAAAGCCTTCATTCACGCTCAAGAAAGCATAATGTGGCAATCGCTCGTCAAGTGGCTATGTATCTGGCAAAGAAATACACTGATACGTCATGTGTCAGAATCGGGAAACTTATCGCAAACCGCAATCATTCGACAGTACTTCACTCTTGCAAAACGGTGCAGACGCAGTTGGAAGTAGACAAAAACTTCCGCATGGAGATGGAAGAGATTGAAAGCCAGATACGTGTGTAATACGGATAGACATATACATTAATGTAAAAGGATGTGCAGTTGTTGTCTTTACTACGGCACATCCTTTTTTCTTATCCTGACTGTTATTTCAAGAAGCCTTGACGTTTCAAAGCTGCCAAGTAAGTGGCAGACATGGCTTCATTGTCTTTTTTGGTGTAGCGTATGTCAGTGAATATCTGTGCTAATGTCTCTGTGTGGTTGATTTCAACGAAGTGTTTGTTTTCGGATAAGGACTCTTTGTAGGCATACAGTCGGTCTATGTCGGCTGCGGTATAATCGTGATAGGTTTCTTTGTGTACGAAGGAATCCATTGGCAGGCGGTCTGGTTGGTCGGGATGTTCATCAGGATAGCCCACGGTCACTGTGGTTATTGGCATAACGAGCCGGGGAAGTTTCAGTGTGTCGATGAGTATGTCGGGCTGATAGATTGTAGTTCCCAGGTAACAGATGCCCAACCCTTTTTCTTCGGCAAGTGTGCAGAAAGTCTGTGCATATAATAAGGTGTCGATGGAGGCATTCAGGAAAGACAGGAAGTTGTCGTAGCCCGGAGTGGCTTTGCGCTGTTCGCACCACATGCTGGTGCGGTGGAAGTCGGCGCAGAATGTGAGGATGACGGGGGCTTCCGTCACCATGGGCTGATTGAAATGGGCGGGAGCTAACTTTTCCTTCATGCTTTGGTCACGTGTTACGACTACGCTGTAGAGCTGCAGGTTTCCCATGGTAGAAGCTCTTCCGGCGGTTTCCAACAGTTCATTGAGCAGGTCTGGTTCAATGTCCTGAGCTTTGTATTTGCGGATGGTTCTTCTTTGTTTTACGTATTCCATAATTCTTGTTGATTGATGTGGAGCAAATATAGCCAAATATTCGATAAAAGCAATTAACTCATGGTTTATTTTTCAATGAATGATGATGCTTTTTTGACAACCGAAAAGTTTGTATCTTATGAAAAATTTCTATTTTGGAAAACTTTTGTTGATTGTGATTTATGTAAATATCTGATTTATAGTGGTTGCTTGTTACGTTTTGGAAAACTTGTTATGAGATTGGAAATTAGGTGAGGAAAATTTTGGTGGTTACGTAAATCGTGTATAGTTTTGCTGGCACATTTCATTAATCTTGTCTATTCTTCTATCGGATATTTTTTATAAAGATAATATATTGGAAACTTAAACATATATATTATGGAAAAGCAAACTTATACGTATGACGAAGCGTTCAATGCCTCTCTCGACTATTTCGAAGGGGACGAATTGGCTGCCCGTGTTTGGGTCAACAAATATGCAGTCAAGGACTCATTTGGAAACATCTATGAAAAGTCTCCGACTGACATGCATTGGCGCATTGCCAATGAAGTGGCTCGAATCGAGGCGAAGTACCCTAACCCAATGTCTGCCCAGCAGCTCTTTGACCTGATGGATCACTTCCGTTACATCGTTCCACAGGGAAGCCCTATGACCGGCATCGGGAACGATTATCAGATAGCCTCCTTGTCAAACTGCTTTGTGATTGGCATGGACGGGTCTGCCGACTCGTATGGTGCCATCATCCGTATCGATGAAGAACAGGTGCAGCTCATGAAGAGACGCGGTGGAGTGGGGCATGACCTCTCACACATCCGCCCCAAAGGCTCGCCTGTGAAGAATTCTGCCCTGACTTCCACCGGGCTTGTTCCTTTCATGGAGCGCTATTCGAATTCCACTCGCGAAGTGGCGCAAGACGGACGACGCGGTGCATTGATGCTGAGCGTGTCCATCAAGCATCCAGATTCAGAGGCATTCATCGATGCCAAGATGACCGAGGGAAAGGTGACCGGAGCGAATGTCTCCGTCAAGCTGGACGATGAGTTCATGCAGGCAGCCGTCGACGGAAAGCCCTACACACAGCAGTTCCCCATCGATTCAAATCATCCGAAGGTGAAGAAAGAGATTGACGCATCGGCCCTGTGGAAGAAGATTGTCCACAATGCCTGGAAGTCTGCCGAGCCCGGAGTACTGTTCTGGGACACCATCATCCGCGAATCCGTGCCCGATTGTTATGCAGACCTGGGTTACAGAACTGTGTCCACAAACCCCTGTGGCGAGATACCTCTCTGCCCCTATGACTCGTGCCGACTGCTGGCCATCAACCTCTACTCCTACGTTGTCAACCCGTTCACGCCCGAAGCCTATTTCGACTTTGACACCTTCAAGCTGCATGTGGGCTACGCTCAGCGCATTATGGATGACATCATCGACCTGGAGCTGGAGAAAATCGACGGCATCATGGCAAAAGTCAAGTCCGACCCTGAGAGCGAGGAAGTCAAGGGCTCAGAGGAGCACCTCTGGGAGAAGATATACAAAAAAACCGGGCAGGGACGACGCACCGGTGTGGGCATCACCGCCGAAGGCGACATGCTCGCGGCCATGGGACTGCGCTACGGAACGGAAGAGGCCACGGCTTTCTCTGAAGAAGTGCACCGCACCATTGCCCTCACGGCCTATCGCTCATCGGTCATGATGGCCAAGGAGCGCGGAGCTTTCAGCATATATGACAGCGAACGGGAAAAGAACAATCCCTTCATCAACCGCCTGCGCGAGGCCGATGCGGAGCTGTATGACCTCATGGTGAAATATGGCCGGCGGAACATCGCCTGCCTCACCATTGCGCCTACGGGCACAACCAGCCTCATGACACAAACCACCTCTGGCATTGAGCCTGTGTTCATGCCCGTGTATAAGCGCCGGCGCAAGGTCAACCCGAATGACCCCTCAGTGCACGTGGATTTCACTGACGAGACGGGTGACACCTTTGAGGAGTACATCGTCTATCACCACAAATTCCTCAAGTGGATGCAGGTGAACGGATATGACACCCAGAGGAAATACACACAAGAAGAGATTGATGACATTGTGGCCCGCTCACCCTATTACAAAGCCACGTCGAACGATGTGGACTGGCTCATGAAGGTACGCATGCAGGGTCGCATACAGAAGTGGGTGGACCACTCCATCAGTGTCACCATCAACCTGCCGAACAATGTGGACGAGGCCCTGGTGAACCGCCTCTATGTCGAGGCCTGGCGCTCGGGATGTAAGGGATGCACCGTCTATCGCGACGGTTCCCGTGCCGGCGTGCTACTGTCAACAAAGAAAGACAAGAAGGAAGAGGAGCCACCTTTCAAGATGCCTAAAATCGTGGAAGTACGCCCCAAAGTGCTGGAGTGTGACGTGGTGCGCTTCCAAAACAACCGGGAGAAGTGGGTGGCATTCGTGGGCTTGCTCGACGGCCATCCCTATGAAATCTTCACCGGATTCCAGGACGATGACGACGGCATCGTGCTCCCAAAGTCAATCACTCACGGACGCATCATCAAAAACATCGATGAGAACGGCGTGAAACGCTACGACTTTCAGTTTGAGAATCGCCGGGGCTACAAGATGACCATCGAGGGTCTGTCGGAACGATTCAACAAGGAATACTGGAACTATGCCAAACTCATCTCAGGAGTGTTGCGCTGGCGCATGCCCATAGACAAGGTGATAAAGCTGGTCGAGTCGTTACAGTTTGACAGTGAGAACATAAACACGTGGAAGAGCGGTGTGGCCCGTGCCCTGAAGAAATACGTCATTGACGGCACCGAGGCCAAGGGCGTGAAGTGCCCCAACTGCGGAAATGAGACGCTCGTCTACCAGGAAGGATGCCTTATCTGCAAGACTTGCGGCTCGTCAAGATGTGGATGATAATTACTCTCTCTATATTTTAAAACCGATAAGCCGCGGGGAGAAGGGCCGTGAGGCCGCGTCTCCCCGCGCATTTCTTTTAAACTTAACTTGATTCGTTATGGAACAATACATCACACTCTCCCGGCTGCGCATGCACGCACATCACGGCGTTGACCCGCAGGAGCGCCGCGTGGGAGCCGATTTCACCGTGAGTCTGCGCATACGCACCGACTTCTCACGCGCCATGACATCCGACGACGTGGCCGACACCATCGACTACGGGGCCGTCTATCATGCCGTGCGTGACGAGATGAGCCGCCCATCGCTCCTGCTTGAGCATGCGGCCGGACGCATCATGCGCCGCCTCTTTGCCGACTTTCCCCGCATCGAGGCACTGACACTGGAGCTGACCAAGGACAATCCGCCCATGGGGGCCGACACCCTCGGGGCCGGCGTGTGCGTCACTGCCTCGCGGGGCGAGCTGTAGGCAGGCGGCAGGGCATCACAGCCCGTCGCCCTCGTCACCCTCGTCGGGGTCGGAGGTCGTGGAGTCTGAGGTGGCAGATGTGTCGAGCTTCAGCTCCTCCCAAAACACGTCGGAGCTTACTAACGTCCGGCTTGTCACCTGGCTTTTCACCGACCGACTCACCTCCTGAAGGAAACGCACCCGCGTGCTGACAATCTGTTTGGCCGAGACTTCGGCAGCCGTGTCCACGCCCTGACCGCTGGCGTTAGCCGTATAGTAAAACGTTCCCACGCCGTCTAACTTCACCGTACGTCCGGAGTTCATGAAGTCGCCCATCACTTTGCCAAGGTTTCCCAACAGGGAGTAGCAGTCGCCGGGACTGATGGCAGACAGGTCGGCCAGGCGTTGGGCAATCTCTTTTGTCGTAACTGGTTTGCCGATGGTCACACTCTGCGGATACCACTTTCCGTTAGCTTTTTTCTGAATCTTGCGATAATATGCCATATTGGTTCGATTTTGTGTCTGAATCACTCCCGTACTGTGCCAGTCTAAGATACGTACTTAGGTACCCTAAGATACGTACTTAGGCACCCTAAGATACGTACTTAGCCTCACACCGTCGCAAGCCGTGGTTCAGACGGGTTAAACATGAGCGCAAGATAGGCATATGGTTTGAAAAAAACAAGACGTTGGTGACAAATTTTTTCTTCGGCATGCAGCAGGGGTGAGAAAAAAACCGTGTCACACTGTTGCACGTTCTGAACAGAATACATATCTTTGCACAGTCAAGGTGAAGCCGGGGCTTTCTGCCGCCGGCTTGAGAGGGAATCCGGTGCGAATCCGGAACAGTGCCCGCTACTGTGACACCCCCATGCGCCATCGGCGTGAAGGACATCTCCTCTGAGCCACTGCCCCAACGGGTGGGAAGGCCGTCCTTTCAGGGTGAAGCCAGGAAACCTGCCTTGACACGCACCGGTTGCCGTCTACCCGGGGTTTGGAGGCGGCAAGGTGATGGTTCGCAGGAATCATCCATTTAAATACATACACATCATGAACATCTTCAAGACTTTGGCCGTATGCCTGCTTGTGGCATTCGGCACCGCCATGCAAGTGTGCGCACACAGCGAGGGGGAGTTTGTCCACTCAGACATGCTTGCATCCATGCAGCCAGGCGACAAGGCCGCCCTTCTCATGGTGCATTTCGGCACCACGCATGCCGACACGCGTGCGCTCACCATCGACGCCATTACAGAGAAGGCCCGGCAGGAGTTTCCCACCCTTGAGGTGCGTGAGGCCTACACGTCGCGCATCGTCATGCGTCGGCTCGCGGCGCAGGGCATGCGCAAGCAGAACCCTGTGCAGGCGCTTGCCGGACTCGTGGCCGACGGCTATACGCACGTCATCATCCAGTCAACGAACGTAATCGATGGCATCGAGATGGAGAGCCTGCGTGCCGACGTGGCCCAGATGGCACCACTCTTCAAGGAAATCCGCATCGGCACGCCGCTGCTCTATGCTCCTGACGACTATCAGCAGCTCATCAGCGCGCTCCTTGCCCACCGCGCCGACGGGGTGATGACCATTCTGGTGGGGCACGGCACCTACACCCCCACCACGGCACAATATGCCATGCTGGACTACATGCTGCGTGCCTCCGGCCACGATGACTTCACCGTGGGCACCGTTGAGGGCTACCCCTCGTTTGACAATGCCATTGACCGCGTGAAGGAGCACGCACAGGTGCGCAGGGTGAAGCTCGTCCCCCTCATGCTCGTGGCAGGCGACCATGCGAAGAACGACATCGCCGTCGACATGCGACAGCAGCTCGAAGCACAGGGCTATGCCGTCGATGTGGTGCTTGAGGGCCTCGGACAGTGCGAGGCTGTGCAGGACATATTCATGGAGCATGCCCGTTTCATGCTGACTCACCGCCGGCAAGACATAGTGCAAAAGAAGAAGGCCTACGCTGCCGGCATGGAAAAATCTGATCATTAAACCTAATCATTAACTTGCTCATCTCCTGTCAAGACGGATGTGCCACGGCACGTCCGCCCGGGGGATGCTGCATCTTCACAAAACCAAACAACAATGAAAACAAGAGTATGTACGTTTGCCCTGGTGGCCATGACGGCCACCATCCGCGCCCAGTCACAGACAGGTGTGCAGGAGAATCTGAACGACACGTCGGTTCACATGCGCGAAATCGTGGTGGAAGCCCGCCAGATGCCGCGAACGCAGGTGTCACGCCTCGATGTTCCGGCCAAAGACCTCCCCATCTCAATGAACTCCCTCTCGGGACAGACGCTTGAACTGCGCGGCATTGACAACCTTCAAGATGCCACCCGATTCCTGCCCTCTGTGAGCATGAGAACCACTTATGGCGCATTTGAGCAGCTTCAGGTTCGGGGTTTTGACTATTCGGTCATCATGGTCGACGGCATTCGCGACGAGCGTTCGGCCATCAGCAACTCATACCCGGTGGCCGACCTCTCGGCAGTGGAAAGCATTGAGTTGCTGAAGGGTCCGGCCACGGTGCTATACGGACACTCCACCGTGGGCGGAGTGCTCAACATTGTGCGCCGTCGTCCCACAGCCGAACGCACGCTGTCGGCCCGCATGAGCTACGGCAGCTATGACTACAAGTCGGCCACGATGGGCCTCGGAGGCCACCTTGCAGGCCCGTTCAGTTACTACGGCAGCATCAACTACTCCACGCAAGACGGCTGGAGAGACAACGGCAATACACGCTTCTCCGGCTATCTGGCCCTCGGTGCCGACCTGACCGACAGGGACAGACTCGACTTCCGTGCCGGATTCAACCGCGACAGTTATGGCACTGAAGTCGGACTCCCGGCCCTCATGTCACAGGACGTGTATGACGCGTCAACCGACCAGCTCTATCTTTCCTCCGGAAGCATGCTGCCCGGACTCGACAAGGAAGCCCGCTACAACAACGAGTCTGACTTCATGCACCATAATGGTTGGAACGTGTCGGCCGCATACACGCACACCTTCGCCCCGTCGGCGAAGCTCGCTGCCCGCGTGTCTTACACCGACGACGACATAGACTATTTCGGCACCGAATCACTGTCTTACCTTGAAAGTGACGAGCCTGTCTATGACCACTATTACTGGACGACCAACCGCACCACGGGCGAGAGTGTGAAACGGTATATTTGTCTGGACTCCCTGTCCGTGTCGTCACCCCTGCGCTTCTCGCACATCGCACACACTGTCAATGCGAATGTGGAAGTGAGCGGACGCTTTTCAACGGGCTTCATCCGCCACAACTATATGGGCGGCTACTCTTTCGTGGCCCTCAACCGCACGTCTTATACGGGCTACAATCTGGGCACCGACGTCTGGGGTCCGGGACTTTACTCGCATGTGTCCGTATATGACCCCCACAGCATGGGCTACATGGACACGAAGTTCTCCAGTGCCACCATCACGCACCACTATTCCAACAGCCTCTTCCTCCAGGACTTGCTTGAGCTGGGGCCGCGCTGGAGGGTGCTTCTGGCCGTGCGTGAAGACTTCTTCCGCTACCTCACTGCCACGGCCACTACGCCTTCGGGCCGGCGTGAGTGGGATGAGCGCGGGGCCTTCTCGCGCATCAAAAACAAGGCCTTCACCTACCGCTTCGGGGCTGTCTACGAGCCTCTGCCCACCTTGTCACTCTATGCATCCTATGCAAGTTTCTTCATGCCCATCCGCACGGTGTATAGTGAGAACGCCATCTATGTGAACGCATCGGGCAACCGTTTCGTGCCCGATGAGGGAGGAGAGGTGTTCAAGCCCGAGTCGGGCTACCAGGCAGAGGCAGGCATCAAGTACACCATAGGCACTCTGTTCGAGGCCAATGCCAGCTTGTTCTACATCCGTAAGGAGAACAGTCGCAGCACGCTTCTCACTGGGTTCGTTGACGATGACGGCACATCCAAGACCGTATATGGCCAGATAGGGTCACAAGACTCGAAAGGGTTTGACATTGATGTCACCTTACGCCCGCTCCCGACGCTGACGATGACGGCAGGCTATACATACACCGACGCACGTGTGCGCCGCATGGCCCGGGTGAAAGACGAGGCCATTGCCGAGGTGCTTTATGATGGAATAACGACTGACGACTATAACAGTGCCAACTATGCCGGCAACCGTCAGGCCTACATCCCCGACCAGTCGTTTTACGCCCTGAGCAGCTATACGGTTCCGAAAGGCGTGCTCCGCGGACTGGGCATCCATCTGAGCACGAGCTACACGGGCAAGATGTACCGCAGTACGGCAAACACCACGTGGTTTGACCCCTATTGGTTGACCGACGTGGGTCTGACATACGCATTCCCGAACCGTGTGCGTCTGACTCTGAACGTGAACAACGTGTGCAATCATTCCTATTACAACCAGGCCCTGGGCAATCAGCTCGTGCCTTCCATGCCGCGTAACTACCGGCTGACGCTGGCTTACACCTTATAATATATATGGCACGACTGACGACTCATTTCACACGACTCATGCTCCGTCTGCACCGCATGCTGGGGACGATGCTCTGTCTCTTGTTTGCCGTGTGGTTCTTGTCTGGGTTTGTAATGATATTTCACACCTTCCCCAGGGTGTCACAGTCTGACCGTCTGGCCCGCATGGACGCCATCCACACCGACTCACTCCCGGCCCTTGACAGCCTGATGTGCCGTCTGGCCCCGGATGAGTCCGTGCGTGAGCTGGCCTTGGACTGCGACCTTGGGCAGACGATGTTCCACGTGCGCACGGATGCCTCGCGGACAGACCTCTGCGCCCGTCCGGCCGACACGGTGCTGACCAGCGTGGCCGATAGGATTGCCCTGCGGGTGCCGCGCTGGTGCAGTGCGGAGCCATCGCGCATCGACACGCTCCACAAGCTCGACCAGTGGATACCTTTCAGCCACTTGCGTGCCGACCTTCCCATCTATAAGTTCCGTTTTGACGACCCCGAGAAACACGAGCTATACGTGTCGTCCCGCACAGGCGACGTCATTCAGTTCACCACCCGGAGCGAACGCGTCTGGGCGTGGTTGGGCGCCATCCCCCACTGGGTCTACTTCACCTCCCTGCGTCAGAACCAGACACTGTGGGCCCGTGTGGTGACGTGTCTGGCAGCCGTGGGCTGTGTGATGTGTCTGGCGGGGCTTTGCCTCGGCGTCCGTGACCTGCTGCTGGCGCGGCGCAGGGGCAGTCTGTCGCCGTTCCTGAAGCGTTCCTTCAGGTGGCATCATCTGCTGGGGCTGGTGTTCGGGGTGTTTGTGTTTATGTTCTGTTTCAGCGGGATGGCGTCCCTTGTCCGTCCGGCCGACGTGGGCATCCGGCCCAAGCTCGGTTTCGACCCCGTGCAACGTCTGCATGCACAGGCCCTCGCTCCGGATGCCTCTCCGCTGGACTACCGTGCCGCCCTGCGCTCCGTGCCCGACACAGTGCGCCGCATGGAGTGGGGGAGCTTTGGTGACATCCCCTTCTACACCCTGCACACTGACGGGGGCATCCGCACTGTCGACGCACGTCGGGCCGACACCGTTCGGGCCTTGTCGCTGACCGCCCCGGAGGTGATGTCGGTCATCTCCCGTGTGCATCCCGGCCAGTCTGTGGACGTGTCGTTGCTGGAGTCCTATGACACCTATTATCTTTCACGGCACGGTGACCTCTCCCTTCCGGTGTGGAAGGCCGTCGTTGGCGATGCTGACCGCAGCACCTACTACGTCGACCCCCTGACAGGCCGCTACCGTTATGTGAACACTCCCTCACGCTGGATGCATTGGGCATATCCCGCCTTGCACAGCCTCCGGCTGCGTGTCCTGGTGGAGCACCCGGTTTTGTGGCATGCCTGCATGTGGGTGCTGATGTTGGGCGGCACGTGTGTCTCCCTCACCGGCGTATGGCTTGGTGCAAGGAGCCTCAGGCGTCTGTTCCGGAGCCGGAGGCGATGTCTGAAATAATACGGACGGTGACGGCCCCGCATGTCGGCGGTTGCGTGCGGGGTCGTCGCCTCTGTTTGGAAGATGGCAGCAGTCAGTCAAAAAGATTGTAAAACCTATTCAGCCTTTCAATAAAAAGTGCCATCTTTGCAGCATGAATCTACATTATGCCTGGTTAGAACAGTTTTCGCTTCTGGAGTTTCTTGTGAAAGGCTTTGTCATAGGGGTTGTTGTGTCCGCTCCGTTGGGGCCTGTGGGTGTGTTGTGCATTCAGCGCACATTGAACAAGGGGCGTTGGTATGGCTTCGTTACAGGCATCGGGGCTGCCCTGAGTGACATGATCTACAGCCTCATAACGGGTTATGGCATGACGTTCGTCTATGACTTCATTCAGCGCCCGTCGAATGTGTTCTATCTCCAGCTCATTGGCAGCGTGATGCTGTTCTTCTTCGGCCTTTACACCTTTAGGAGTAACCCCGTGCATGCGCTTCGTCCCGTGTCGGCCAACAAGGGGACCCTGATTCACAACTTTGTCACGGCCTTCTTCCTCACGTTGTCAAATCCGCTCATCATCCTGCTGTTTGTGGGTTTCTTCGCACGTTTCTCCTTCGTGCTCCCGGCCATACCGGCCTACGAGCAGACTCTGGGCTACATTGCCATCTGTGCCGGTGCCGTCACGTGGTGGTTCAGTATCACCTACTTTGTCAATAAGGTGCGCACACGGTTCAATCTGCGTGGCATCTGGATACTGAACCGTGTCATTGGCGGCATTGTCATCGTGGCCTCCATCATCGGGTTCTTCTGCACCTTGTTAGGCAAATCCATATATTAGGCTTCATTATGTTCATAGGAAAACAACTGAGGGAATCAAACATCGCCGAGTACCTGCTCTACATGTGGCAGGTGGAAGATCTCATACGTGCCCACGGGCTTGACATGGAGAAGATAAAGGCGAGCATCATCGACCCCTATCCCATTGACGACTCACAGCGAAAGGCTCTCACGCAGTGGTACGAGGAGCTTATCGACATGATGCACCGTGAGGGCGTGACACACGGCGGACATCTGCAAATCAACAAGAACATCATCATCCAGCTCACCGACCTTCATCTGCGCCTGATGCGCTCTCCGAAGGTGCCCGCTTATGCAGCGGCCTATTATAAGGTGCTGCCCTACATTGTGGAGCTTCGTGCCCGTGGCGACAAGAAAGACATCCCCGAGATAGAAAACTGCTTTGATGCGCTCTACGGGGTCATGCTCCTGCGTCTGCAAAAGAAAGAAGTGAGCCGCGAAACCTCAGAGGCTGTGGATGCCATCGGCCGCTTCATAGCTCTGCTGGCAGCCTATTACAAGAAAGACAAGGCCGGAGAGTTGGACGACTTGCTCGGCGACTGATTGCCCTTAACCTCTATGCTGCATACGGACATGAAACATATTCTGGTAACCGGAGCCAACGGGCAGTTGGGCCGCGAGATGCGCCTCGTTGCCGTTGACAACCCGTCTTTCACATACACCTTTACGGACTCGCATACGCTCGATGTGGCAGACCGCCGGGCCGTGATGGGTTATGTGGACACACACCCCGTGGACTGCATTGTGAACTGTGCCGCCTATACGGCCGTTGACCGTGCGGAAGATGACCGTGAGGCCTGCCACCGTGTCAATGCGACAGCCCCTGCCTGTTTGGCCGAGGCCGCAGAGCATTGCGGCGCATCTCTGGTGCATGTGTCGACCGACTACGTGTTCGACGGCACAAGTTGCCGTCCCTATGTGGAGACCGATACGCCCAATCCCATGACCGTCTACGGACAGACCAAGCTCGAGGGCGAACGTCGTGTCTTCGAACATTGCACCCGTGCGATGGTTATCCGCACATCGTGGCTCTATTCAGCCCATGGGAATAATTTCATGAACACCATGCTGAGGTTGGGTCGCGAGCGCAGTGAGTTGGGTGTGGTCTGCGACCAGGTGGGCACCCCGACGTATGCGCGTGACCTTGCAGAGTGCATCCTTATGGTCATCCGCCGGGGCATAGTGCCGGGGACTTACCATTTCAGCAATGAAGGCGTGTGCAGTTGGTATGACTTTGCCAAGGCCATACACTGTCTGGCAGGCATCACGACGTGCCGTGTCCTGCCGCTTCGCACCGACGAGTATCCCACCCGTGCCCGTCGCCCGCACTATTCGGTGCTCGATAAGACCAAACTGAAACAAACATACAGCATAGGCATGATACCTCACTGGGAGGACTCCTTGGAGGCATGCCTCAAGACACTTAACACACAAGAACGATGAACGAAATAGAAAGAAGACGCACTTTTGCAATCATAGCTCACCCCGATGCGGGCAAGACATCGCTCACGGAGAAGCTTCTCCTCTTTGGCGGACAGATTCAAGTGGCCGGTGCAGTGAAGTCGAACAAGATAAAGAAGACCGCCACGTCCGATTGGATGGACATCGAGAAACAGCGCGGAATCTCTGTCACCACCTCAGTCATGGAGTTTGACTATCAGGGCTACAAGATTAACATCCTCGACACACCGGGCCATCAGGACTTTGCCGAAGACACCTACCGCACGCTGACGGCTGTTGACAGTGTCATCATCGTCATCGACGGAGCAAAGGGAGTGGAGACACAGACCCGCAAGCTGATGGAGGTCTGTCGCATGAGGAACACCCCTGTAATCATATTTGTCAACAAAATGGACCGCGAGGGAAAAGACCCGTTCGACTTGCTCGACGAACTGGAAGAGGAACTCCACATTGCCGTGCGTCCGCTCTCATGGCCCATCGACCAGGGACAGCGTTTTAAAGGCGTGTACAACATCTACGAACAGAACCTGAACCTGTTCCAGCCTTCCAAGCAAGTCGTCACCGAGAAGGTGCAGGTGGACATACACACGGAGGAGTTGGACAGTCACATCGGTGCACCACTCGCCGAAAAACTGCGCTCAGATTTGGAGCTCATCGAGGGAGTCTATTCTGCTTTTGAAGTGGAAGATTACTTGCGGGGCAAGCTGGCCCCCGTGTTCTTCGGTTCGGCACTGAACAATTTCGGTGTGCAGGAACTGCTCGACTGTTTCGTGAAGATTGCCCCGTCGCCCCGTCCCGTGATGGCTGAGGAGCGCGAAGTGCGTCCCGACGAACCACGCTTCACCGGTTTCATCTTCAAGATAACGGCCAACATTGACCCTAACCACCGTTCGTGCGTGGCCTTTTGCAAGGTGTGCTCCGGCCGCTTCCAGCGCAACACGCCCTATCTGCACGTGCGCCACGGGAAGACGATGCGTTTCTCCTCGCCCACACAGTTTATGGCCCAACGCAAGACTACGGTGGATGAAGCCTGGGCCGGCGACATCATCGGACTGCCGGACAATGGCACGTTCAAAATAGGCGACACGCTCACCGAAGGAGAGAATCTTCACTTCAAGGGCTTGCCCAGTTTCTCGCCCGAGATGTTCAAATACATCGAAAATGCCGACCCGATGAAGGCCAAACAGTTGGCCAAAGGCATTGACCAGCTTATGGACGAGGGCGTCGCGCAGTTGTTTGTCAATCAGTTTAACGGACGCAAGATTATTGGCACTGTGGGCCAACTCCAGTTCGAGGTGATACAATATCGGCTGGAGAATGAATACAATGCCCGCTGCCGTTGGGAGCCGCTGAGCCTCTACAAGGCCTGTTGGATTGAGAGTGACGATGAGGCCGAACTCGAAGCCTTCAAGAAACGCAAATATCAGTACATGGCACATGACCGTGAGGGCCGCGACGTGTTTCTCGCCGATTCGGGCTATGTGCTTCAGATGGCGCAGAACGATTTCAAGCATATCCGCTTCCACTTCACCTCAGAGTTCTGACAATCACGCTTTTGAGGCTTCTCCTACCTGAAACATGTTAGCCACAAGTAGGTATGAGGGGAGCCTCAAAACCCCCATAAATAGGTATTTCACATCCGGTGGCGATGCATTTACTTTGCATCATCGAAACCATTAAAAAACGTAATGTGAATATGAAAAAGATTGGTATATTTTATGGTTCCTCCACAGGAACGACAGAAAGCCTGGCTAACACGATTGCAAGCAAATTGGGGGTGCAGGCAGCTGATGTGCACGATGTGGCAAAAGTGACGCCCGACATGGTTGGTGCCTATGACCTGCTGGTGCTCGGAACGTCGACCTGGGGCGACGGCGAGTTGCAGGACGATTGGTATGACGGCGTGAAGACATTCAAATCGTGCGACCTGAAAGGAAAGGACGTCGCTCTTTTTGGCTGCGGAGATTCGGAGTCTTATGGCGACACCTTCTGCGACGGCATTGGCGTGCTCTACGAAGAGCTGAAAGACACGGGCTGCACATTCGTGGGCAATCAGGTAGACCCTTCGGACTACAACTACTCTTCTTCCATCGCCGTGGTCGGCGGCAAGTTTGTGGGCCTGCCACTCGACGAAGTTAACGAATCAGACAAGACCGAGGCCCGCATCGACGAGTGGGTGAAGGACTTGGCCGTTTAATCACACCCGTTTGACGACACATTACCCGTGAACAGCCTATGGTGACTCCCGATGCTTTTCCTGCCGACTTGAAAGTGTTTCTGAACCATGTTTATGAGTTCAAGAAAGGCGTGCGCAACATGGTGCTTTACACCACCAACCGTAAGTATGAATCCTTTGCCGTAGCCCGCCTGACCAGCCAGCACATTGCCTACTGCGTGCAGCCGGTCGACAGCCGTCGTGTCAATCTCTTTTTTGGTCGTCCGGAATGCATCAATGCCATCCGCTTTATGGCCACCCGTCCGCTCAATGAGCTGACACCGGAGGAGGATTTCATCCTCGGGGCCATGCTGGGCTATGACATCTGTGGGCAGTGTCGCCGTTATTGCAAACGGAAATCGAAGGTTTAGGTTATTGACATTCATGTGATTCTTTTTAGCAGATATCCCTCCTGACACGTGAACGGTGATGTGTCGGCATTGAGGCTGTGCATGTGGCTTTGAACATGCGCAGCCTTTTT
>CAZOKL010000013.1:0-11119 GCA_964580305.1 uncultured Bacteroides sp. | reverse complement strand
GTTTCCTGCTTCATCCGGTTTTCAGACAATGTGAAAACGGGCGACCGGGCATTCGCAGAGGATAAAAAACAGGCTGTTCCGCAGACAATTTGCAGAACAGCCACCTCAACATAACAAAATTTTATAAGCTTACTTTAAAGCTACGAAAAGTTCACCCTCTTTTTCTGAAACAACGACCTTGTCTTCTCTCAACAGCCAGCCCAGACCCAGATAAAAGTCTTTATCCAACATCTTGGCAGGCACGGCCTTTTTGATTTGTTTCTGAGTCAAACCTTCTGTTTCATTCAGTGCAGTCCAAATCATTCCTGCTAATTCTCCAGCTTTTTCTTTTAACATATTTCTTCTCTTTTAGTTAAACATCAGAAGCAATTCAACACTGCGTTTGTGAAAGCTTCTCTTAAAACGCCCCAAAAATAGGCATTCTTACATGAATATCCTAATATTTGATGATAAAAATCAATGAAAACACGTTTTTATGATTGCTTTTTCACACTTTCGCAATAGTCGGCCCAAATGCGGGCTGCCAGTTCCACCGTTTTCACGCAGGGACGCTTTGCATAATATTCCGGTGTGCGGGCTTCCGGCGTGGGGTCGGTGGATGCACCCTGGCGAAGTTTTAAAATCTCCGCACACCTGATGGAACCCGTGCGGGCCTTGAACGTTGCAGCCAGTTGCTGCACCAGCGCGTAGGTCTCCTTCTTGCTTTCGCGGTCGGGGCCTTCCGTGGCGCCCTTTTCCAGTCCGGCAAGGAGAAACATGCCGCACGCCGCGCCGCAGGTTTCGCGCATGCGCCCGATGCCGCCCCCGAAGGCGGCCGACATTTTCAGCGACTGCTCGCGCGTGAAGCCGTAGAGGTCGGCAAAGGCCGCGACGACCGACTGCGAGCAGTTGAATCCCGACATGAACAAATCTTTTGCACGCTGCACGCGCGCCTCATTGTCACATTGCATATCTTCCGTTTTTTTCATGATGTTTTCAAATGGCGGCAAAGTTAATGCTTTTCTCACCGAAACCGCGACAAACGGGAGCGGATTCAAAACTTCTTCGTATCTTCGCCTCCACACCAAAAAGCATCAGCATCATGAAACATCTTCCACAAACTGCCATGCTGGCACTCTTTCTGCTCGTTTCATGCCGGGAAACGGGCAGCGAGCGCTGTGCCCGCGAAGCGGAAGAGGCCGACCGGCAGTGCCCCAGGCTCATCGACGTGAACACGCAGATTGACAGCATCCGCTATTGGAGCGAGGGAAACAAATTTTGTTACTATTATTCGCTGACGGGGGGAACGGACGCGGAGCTGAAGGCCGCCGTGGACAGTCCTGACAACAGACGGCAGACACTGCATTCGCTGACCAACACGGCCGAAATGCGCTATTATCTGGAGCATGGCGTCACGTTTGAATATGTCTATTACTCGCAAATGACGAAAGCCCCGCTGGGCGTCATCACCATCTCCCCTGAAGACTACCGGTAGGCGGTGCCCGCCGTTGCCGTCGACGGCACGCCACGGCTTGTCGCCCGCAGGGAGCGGCCTCGGTGCGCCTGTCTGCAAAAACGCAAGGGCACGACGCCGATTCCCGACGCCGTGCCCTTGTGTCTCGTTATGCGGTTTTCCCGCCGCATCTCCCGTCTCTTATTCCTCAGGACGTGAATACCTGAACTCGTCGGGCGTGATGTGGCGTATGATTGCCGTTCCGCTCTGGTAGTTCTTCAACAGCTTGGTGGCAATTTTCTGCAAGGTTGCTTTTTTCTCTGAAAAATAGGTGATGCACGTGTGGTTCTGATTGCCATCATTAAATTCCAGATAGCTCCTGAGCTGGTCACTGTAGCCCTCGCGGCTGGGCAGGAATCCTTCCTTCGTCAGGCGCACGCTGTCAATCTTCTGAATGTCGGTGAAATAAATAATCGAGTCACCGAAACAAAAGGAGGTGCCCATCACATAGACGGGTTTCAAATCATCTTTTTTCTTCCGCAATGTAAAAGCCGACATCACAACCAGCAGCAATGCCAAAATCGTTATATTTTTCAGAATGTTCATAGCAAAAATTTTGTTTTCGTTGCAAAAGTAACAATATTCACAAAATAACACGCTCCGGTGCTTTCTTTTTATATTGTTATAACAAAATAGGGCGTGCCGATTTCCCGACACTCCCTATTTCCTTTTTACCTACTTTAAAAACTAATTAAAATTCTATTTGTGTTATCCTGAAATCATTCGCCTTGACTCAAGTCGACGGCGTAGATGCCACGTTTGCCCGATGGGAACACACCGTTCAAGAACAAGCTCTGGTCGGGTGACTGCGCTGCTTCACGCACCACGGCTTCAAGGTCTTCCACGGTGCGCATGTTTTCTCCGTTCGCTTTCAAGATGATGAATCCTTTGCGTATGCCTGCGTCCGCCATTTTTCCCTTGGTCACGCCGGTCACTTCCAGTCCGTAGTCCAGGCGCAGCTGTTTCTTCGTGTTGTCAGACAATTCCTTGAACGCAGCTCCCAGAATCTCCATGCCGACATTCTTCACCACCTTCGTGTTGCCTTGTGAGTTGCGCAGTGTGACTTCCACTTTCATCTCTTTCTTGTCGCGCATCAAGGTGACTTTCACCTTGTCGCCCGGGCGATGTTTTGCCATGGTTTCCTGCAGTTCTGCCATGTTTTTCACCTTCTTGCCATCAACGGCCGTAATCACGTCGTTCTTGTGAATGTCGGCATTGGCTGCTGCGCTGTTTTCCAGCACGTTGGCCACATAGACGCCCTCCACGGTGCCGAGATCCTTTTCTTTCACACTGTCATTGATGTCATGTCCCTCAATGCCCAGCATGGCGCGTTGCACAACACCATATTGTTTCAAGTCAGACACCACTTTGACCATGATGGATGTCGGGATGGCAAACCCATAACCCGTGTATGAACCTGTGGGAGATGTCAGCACCGCGTTGATGCCCACCAGTTCACCTTTGGCATTGACCAATGCACCGCCACTGTTGCCTTCATTGATGGCGGCATCGGTCTGAATGAATGATTCTATTCCCCCGTTGTAAACGCCCAGCGTGCGTGCCTTGGCACTCACAATGCCGGCAGTCACGGTCGAGGTCAGATTGAAGGGGTTGCCAACGGCAAGCACCCATTCACCCACCTTCAAGGCATCAGAATCTCCGATGGGAATTGTGGGAAGGTCGTCCCCCTCGATTTTTATCAAGGCCAAATCCGTGCTTGAATCGGTGCCGATGAGGCGGCCTTTGAACTCACGGTTGTCATTCAGGGTGACTTTAATCTCATCGGCCTGGTCAATCACGTGATTGTTCGTTACGATGTAACCGTCTTTACTGATAATCACACCGGAACCGATGCCGACCTTCGGCTGGGTGCGAACTCTGCGCTGTTGCCCGTAACCATTACCAAAAAAGAAGTCGAAAATGTCGCCCGGTGTCTGCACAATCTGTTCACGGCCATTCTGGGTCGACTTGATATGCACAACAGCATGCACTGAAATGTCGGCAGCCTGTGTCAGGTCGACAGGCTGCGCATCAGTGGCGCTTATTGAAGTCAGTTTTACATGAGGATTGGGTGAAAACATTTCCGTAAATGACTCGGAGGCCTTATTCTTGTTCATCAAAGAATAAGCTGTCACTCCTGCCACTGCCGAGCTGACCACTATCACAGCCGCAGCGCCTAATAACATTTTAGTTGTCGTTTTCATAACTATATACCGTTTTATGTGTTAATTTTATGTGTTTGTTTAACATTTGCGCTGTTAAAGTAAGAACAAAAAATATTCGTTTGCCAGCAATGTCGCTATCTTTTCCTTTCTTTTAACAGAGCATTTAGTCACTTAACAGCAGTTAAGTCTCGGAACTGCCAAATTTGCATTCGTTATACGTTCCTGACACCCCTCTCACCACGATTAAATTTCAAGTTCTTTTCTTTTACAAAGCGATTTTTTATACCTTTGCATGAAGAAACAGAAGGTCGGTCTGTCGCCGTCGGCCATGCCGAGGGAGGAAAGTCCGGGCAGTGCAGAGCATCCCACTTCCTAACAGAAAGCTATTCGTGAGGGTAGAGCCATGCAGAAGAAAAGAACCGCCTTCGATGAGGAGGCAAGGGTGAGAAGGTGAGGTAAGAGCTCACCAGCCGTGTGGTGACATGCGGGCTGTGCATCTTGGGAACTGAAAGATCATGTAAACCGGCGTTAAGAGAGTTGCTCGCTCCAGTCGGAGGGTGGATTGCTAGAGTTTATTGGTGACAATAGGCGTAGATAAATGACAGACACCTTATTTATTATAAGGTACAGAACCCGGCTTACAGACCCTCTGTTTTTTTGATGAATTACTAAATATATACATACGGGGGCGGATTTTCGCAAGACACATCATTCAGCAATTCGCGAAAATCCGCGCCTGCGTGTTTATATACACGACATAAAAACATAAGAGTATGATTCACCTCCGTATCAAAACACGTATCCACTTGCTGAAACGCTTTCTCACGGAAGGCATCTGGCGCGTGACTGAAAATGAAGTAAGCCGCGTGCAATACATCTTCTACAACATTCTGAAAGTGATGTTACTCTCCCTGCAACGCTTCAATGAAGACCGGATTGTAAACAAAGCATCAGCTTTGACCTACAATACACTGCTTTCCATTGTTCCCATCCTGGCCATTTTGTTTGCCGTGGCCCGCGGACTTGGATTTTCCGACATCGTGGAAGGGCAGATACGCAAAGGGCTCGAAGGGCAGAAAATCGCCGTCGACACCATTATCCAGTTGACCGACTCTTATTTGGCACATGCACAAAGCGGCGTCTTCATCGGCATCGGTTTATTAGTTTTGCTGTGGGCCGTGTTGACATTGACCGGCAACATCGAGCGGGCATTCAATCAGATATGGCAGGTGAAAAAACAACGTTCACCTTTTCGTAAAATAACAGACTACTGCTCCATTTTCCTGCTACTTCCCATCGTATTAGTGGTATCGAGTGGACTCTCCATCTTCATGAGTACGGCTCTGAAAGATTTAGAAGGATATCTCATTCTTTCTTCTTTCGCCAAATTCCTGGTACGCACCATTCCTTATGTTTTCATTGGATTCATGTTTACAGGACTCTATATTTTCATGCCCAACACTCGGGTGAGATTTCAAAATGCCATCGTGCCGGGATTTATTGCGGGAGCAGCCTTTCAAGTGCTTCAGTTCTTCTACATCAACAGTCAGATATGGGTTTCAAACTACAATGCCATTTATGGAAGTTTTGTGGCCATCCCCATGTTCTTGCTTTGGACACAAATCTCCTGGAGTATCTGTCTTTTCGGGGCTGAACTTAGCTATTGCAATCAAAATTTCGAGAACTACAACTTTGCAAACGAAACACGCAACATCAGCCGTCGGTATCACGATTTCTTATCCATCCTCATCATGTCATTCATTTGCAAACGTTTTGCACGAGGTGAACGCCCTTACACAGCAACCAGTCTGTCGCAAACGCATAATATCCCCATCCGCATGACACGGCAGATCATCTATGAATTAGTGGATTTGAGGCTCATCTATGAATGCAATCCCGATGCAGATGAAAAAGGAGCTTCTCCTTTCTATCTGCCTGCGGAAGACACCGAAAACTTAAGTGTAGGTACCCTCTTAACTCGTCTGGATTCTGCGGGGAACGAGAACTTCAAGATTGACAAGGACAATAAATATAGCGTTGCGTGGGAGGCTTTGAAAAAAGCCAGAGATGAATATTATAAAGACATGAGTCATGTGCTCTTAAAAGATTTGGCATGACCATGAGAATGTGAGCATATGAATCAAACGAGCCATGTGTGAGACCGTCCGGGCTTTTACACAAGAACATTTTGTTACATCGGCAGAAACATCTATCTTTGTGCAAACTCATGATATAAACGCTATGAAAAAGACCCTTTTCTTACTGGCTATGCTTCTGAATGCCTGCCTGGCATCGGCACAAACAATGGAAGAAGCATTCAAAACGGCAGAACAAATTGTACAGAACATTAGAAGGACACAATTCCCCGATCGGACTTTTCTCATCACAGACTTTGGTGCTGTGGCTAATGATCCGGAAAAGTTGAATCATGAGGCCATCAATTTGGCTATCCTGGCATGTAACCAAGCCGGTGGAGGAATTGTCATCGTCCCTGCCGGAGACTTTTACACAGGTCCCATCACACTGAAAAGCAATGTCAACCTCCGTCTGGAGGAAGGTGCTACATTGAAATTCACAACAGATCAGTCTTATTACTTCCCGGCAGTCATTACTCGTTGGGAAGGTATTGATTGTTACAATGCACATCCGCTGATTTATGCCTATGGGGAAACCAACATAGCTATTACTGGAAAAGGCACTGTGGACGGACAAGGCTCGCCCGACGCATGGTGGTATATGAAAGGCGGACGTTTCGCCAAAGAGGGAAAACGCACCCAACTGATGGGTGGACGTGACCGCTTGTTCGGACTGGCTGAAACGTTTGCCCCCATTGATCAACGTGTCATGACTCCGGACGATGCATTACGCCCCCAGCTGGTGAATTTCTATCGTTGTAACACGGCACTGATAGAAGGTGTTACGCTGAAGGACTCTCCGTTCTGGGTGATTCATCCGCTGTTTTGTGACAACTTAATCGTGCGCGATGTGACCATCAACGGACTCGGCCCGAACAATGATGGTTGCGACCCGGAATCATGTAAAAATGTACTCATTGAAGGTTGTGCATTCAATACCGGTGACGACTGCATCGCCATTAAGTCGGGGCGAAATGTTGACGGACGCCGTTGGGCCACGCCGAGCGAAAACATTGTCGTGCGCAACTGTCGGATGCAAAACGGACATGGTGGAGTAGTCATCGGCAGTGAAATCTCTGGTGGGTATCGCAACCTCTATGTGGAAAATTGCGAGATGGACAGTCCGCTGCTTGACCGCGTGGTGCGTATTAAGACCAGCAATTGCCGGGGTGGCATCATTGAAAACATTTTCGTGCGCAACATCAAAGTCGGTTTGTGTAATGAAGCTGTCATGCGCATCAATTTACAGTATGAGAATAAAGAAAAATGCGATCGGAGTTTCCCACCTATAGTCCGCAATGTCAACTTAGAAAACGTCACGTGCGAACAGAGCAAATTTGGCATTCTCATCAATGGGCTTGAAGAAGATGACAACATCTACAACATCAATATCAAAGACTGCCAGTTCAACAACGTATCGTCAAAAGGTAATAAACTGACAGGCAAATATCATGATATCTATTTCGACAACTTAAAAATCAATGGCAAGACTGTGAAGAAGGTGGAGTCTAATGCTGAAGGTGACTTCGAAATATTCTAAACTAACCTAATCATCACAAATTGTGCAGACTAACATAGCAGACATGTGTTCTGGAAACGTTAGTCTGCACGTTGTTTATCCCAAATCAGTTATTAGAATCTAATTATTCGTAGTACTATTAGCAATTATCAGTAATATAATTACTTCTAGAAACTTGTAGGAGTAAACCACGAAAATATTGCATTCTAATAACCAATTTGGGGTTGTTGATTTTACAACAAACAGACATGAAACACTACATTCCCGTACTTAGCATTGCTGGAAGTGATTGCAGTGGTGGTGCCGGCATCCAAGCAGACCTGAAAACCATTTCTGCGCTGGGCGGCTATGCTGCGACGGCTATCACCGCTATCACCGTACAAAACACATGTGGAGTGAGCGATATATACCCTATCCCGGCCGAAATAGTCAAGGCACAGATAGCAGCCGTAATGGAAGACATCCGTCCGGAAGCTGTCAAGATAGGCATGGTCAATGACTCGGCTGTCATCCGTGCCATCGCCCATTCCATCCACACCTACCGTCCCCGATATGTCATTCTCGACCCTGTGATGGTGTCAACAAGCGGACACAAACTCATCAAGGATGATGCCATCGAACTGATAACATCTGAACTGATGCCACTCGCTACCCTTATCACCCCGAATTTGAAAGAAGCCGAAGTGCTATGTGGATTTGACATCCATACTGTCGAGGACATGAAACAAGCCGTAACTTGGCTTCTGCAATTAGGAAGCCATGCTGTATTATTAAAAGGTGGGCATTTGGAAGGCGAACAAATGACAGACATCTTGCTGACTGCCGATAATTCTGCTCTGTCCGTCTTTTCCAGTCCAAAAGTGGAAAGTAAAAACACACACGGCACTGGCTGCACACTTTCGTCGGCCATTGCGACACTGTTGGCGCAGGGAGAATCTATATATGAGGCTGTGAATAAGGCTAAAGAATATGTCTACCAAGGTATCATTCACGGAAAAAATGTGGAAATCGGTGTCGGACATGGACCATTGAACCATTTCTTTAACCCCATTTGTATGAAAACAAGAGACTGAACATTGTAAGGAATTGGCAAAATGTCTACCTTTGCCAACATAAAATCTATTCATTTAAACATCTTATTGATATGAAAGCATTTGTATTTCCTGGACAAGGAGCACAATTTGTAGGAATGGGCAAAGAGTTGTATGACACGAACCATTTGACAAAGGAACTGTTTGAAAAAGCTAATGATATTCTCGGTTATCGCATTACTGACATCATGTTTGCAGGCACTGACGAGGATTTGCGTCAGACAAAAGTGACCCAACCGGCTGTATTTCTTCACTCTGTTATCTCTGCCCTCTACATGGGTGAAGAATTTAAACCAGACATGGTGGCTGGACACTCTTTGGGGGAATTTTCAGCACTGGTTGCAGCTGGTGCATTGTCCTTTGAAGACGGGTTAAAACTGGTCTATGCACGTGCCATGGCCATGCAGAAGGCCTGTGAAGCCGCTCCTTCTACAATGGCTGCCATCATTGCCCTTGCCGACGAAAAAGTGGAAGAAATCTGTGCTCAAGTGAGCAAGGAAAGTGGAGAAGTCGTAGTGGCAGCTAACTATAACTGTCCAGGACAAGTGGTTATTTCCGGTTCCATCGAAGGTATCAATAAAGCTTGTGAACTTATGAAAGCAGCCGGAGCTAAACGGGCACTGCCGTTAAAAGTAGGCGGAGCATTTCATTCGCCGCTGATGAACCCGGCTAAAATAGAACTTGAAGCAGCCATTCAAGCTACCGAATTTCACCACCCTAAATGCCCGGTTTATCAAAATGTAGACGCTCTGCCTCACACATCACCAGAGGAAATTAAAGCCAACTTAATGGCACAGTTGACTTCTTCTGTCCGCTGGACACAGACCGTCAAGAACATGATTGCTGACGGTGCCGATGAATTCATCGAATGTGGTCCGGGTGCCGTCCTTCAAGGACTGATTAAGAAAATCAACAAAGAAGCCAACGCACACGGCATCGCTTAACAAACATAGAAAGCAATGAACGAGAAGTCAAAAATCATCATCTATCAAGTATTTACCCGTCTGTTTGGAAACTCACAAATACCGACTACTACAAACGGCTCGAAAGAAGAAAATGGATGTGGAAAGATGGCGGACTTTACTATGAAAGCTCTCAACGAAATCAAGAAGTTGGGAGCTTCTTATATATGGTATACCGGCATCATTGAACATGCCACTCAAACCAATTATACGCGTTATTTCATTCGTCCTGACCATCCGGCAATCGTAAAAGGGAAAGCTGGCTCTCCCTATGCCATCAAAGACTACTACGACGTAGACCCAGACTTAGCCAGCAGCGTTCCGGGACGTATGAAAGAGTTTACACTACTAGTCGACCGGACACACCGTGCCGGACTAAAAGTTATCATTGACTTCGTGCCGAATCATGTGGCTCGCCAATATGCTTCCGATTCCAAGCCTGAAGGCGTAAAGGATTTAGGAGAAGATGATGATTCGCAAAAAACATTTGATCCGCAAAACAACTTCTATTACATTCCGGGTACACCGTTGACTGCGTCTTTCAATATGAAAGGGAATTCGGATGAGCCTTACGTGGAAAACCCGGCCAAAGCTACGGGAAATGATCGCTTTGATGCTTCTCCCAACATCACAGACTGGTATGAGACCGTGAAGCTAAACTACGGCGTGGATTATTGTAACGGGCATTCATGCCATTTCGAACCGACTCCTGACACGTGGCTGAAGATGCGTGACATCCTTTTGTACTGGGCTGCCAAGAAAGTGGATGGGTTTCGCTGTGACATGGCGGAAATGGTACCTGTGGAATTTTGGGAATGGGTTATTCCGCAAATCAAAAAGCAATATCCGGATGTGATATTCATTGCGGAGGTTTATAATCCGGCAGACTACCGTAACTACATTTTCAAAGGACATTTCGACTACTTGTATGACAAAGTGGGTCTCTATGACACTTTGCGTAATGTGATTTGTGGCAACGCTCCAGCTTCGGCTATCACCAGATGCTGGCAAAATGTGGAAGGTATTGCGAATCACATGCTCAACTTCTTGGAAAACCATGACGAACAACGCATTGCTTCTGATTTCTTCGCAGGAAACGGATGCAAAGGCAAACCGGGCATGATTGTTTCCGCCTGCATGAATACCAATCCTGTTATGCTCTATTTTGGACAGGAATTCGGTGAACGCGGCATGCAAAGTGAAGGATTCAGCGGACGCGACGGACGCACAACCATTTTCGACTATTGGAACGTGGACACCATCGCACGCTGGAGAAACAAAAATAAATTCGACGGGACACTGCTCAATAAAGATGAAAAGAAACTTTATGATTTCTACGTCCGTCTGATGAACATTTGCAAGAAGGAGAAAACCATCACAGAAGGACAGTTCTTCGACCTCATGTATGTCAACTATGAGAATTGGAACTTCAACTCTAACAAGCTGTTTGCATTTTTACGCAAACAAGATAACGAAGTGCTGCTTATCGTCACTAACTTCGGTGACATGCCAGCACATGTTTGTGTAAATATCCCCATCCATGCTTTTGAATGTATGAATATACCTCCCCTTGCCCAACATCCGGCAGTAGACTTACTGACAGGTAAAGAAGAAACCATCAACTTCTTACCTAACAAACCAACTCAAATGGAAGTGGATGGCTTCAGCGGTAAGATTCTGAAATTTACATTCTGAAAGAACATTTTACATAACCAACAAATTGGTCAAAATAGAAATTATTTAAATAGGGATATT
>CAZOKL010000012.1:0-31059 GCA_964580305.1 uncultured Bacteroides sp. | reverse complement strand
TCCGGATTGTTCCTGTTTGCGAAAATACCATAAAGATTTGAGATTTCCAGCATGCAGATGTTGCATCATTCAGATTCAGACTTCGTTGGGCAGGAAGAGAGAATCGCAATTTAGTCAGAGTCTAAGTCGGTCTGTGGCTTGATAAGAGGAGTTCCCGAACCTTTGGCAATATAAAAGCCTTTAAAAGGCGACCGATTTTTTATACTTTCGCAAAAGTTTGTATAGCATATCGGCTATGATAAAATAAAAGTAACAATATATGGAATCATTATTTCAAGCCTACCGCACATTTTTCGGCAGGGGTGATGCATTGTACCAGTTGTTTTCTCCTTACCGCATCTGTCCGTTGGGTGCACATGTGGATCATCAGCACGGTCTGGTGACGGGTTTTGCCTTTGACAAAGGCATCGAGTTTTTGTTTTCCGCCACGGAGACGGGAAAGGTTGAGATGTGTTCGCTGTCGTTTGAGGGCCTGACGACATTCAATGTCCAGCGTCCTATGGAGGAGAGGCAAAACAACTGGGGTGACTACCTGCGCGGTGCGACGTGGGCTTTGCAACAGGACTATTCTCTGAAAATGGGCGTAAAAGGCGTGGTTCAGGGCTCGATGCCCATCGGCGGAGTGTCTTCGTCGGCTGCTTTGCTCTGCGGCTTTGTGATGGCATTGTCCAAGGTGAACCATCTGGAGTTGGACAAGATGCAGATCATTCACTACGCTTCGGAAGCCGAGCGGGAGTATGTGGGCCTTCGCAACGGAATCCTTGATCAGGCGTGCGTGGTTCTTTGTGAGGCTGACAAGCTGCTCTACATGGACACACTCACGTCCGAATACAAGTTACTTCCCTTCGGTGACGGCTCTCGTGCCTTACCCTTTAAGATTGGCGTGTTCTTCAGCGGTGTGACCCGCAAGCTGACGGGTACGGACTATAACCTGCGTGTGTCGGAGTGCAAGACGGCCGCCTGGATAGTGGAGGCTTACGAGAATCAGTCTCTGAAGGAGCTGGAACACACTCGTTTGCGTGACGTGACGGAAGAACAGTTTCTGCGCCATGAGTCTTCCATGCCGGAGCGTTTTGCCCGTCGTGCCCGCCATTTTTTCACGGAGTGCAACCGTGTGCAGGCCGGTGTGAAGGCTTGGATGCGGGGAGACATTCGTGCATTTGGAGAGTTGATATTTGAGAGCTGCGAAAGCTCCATCCACAACTACGAATGCGGTTCTCCGGAACTGATAGCACTTTATGAGATTATGCGCGAGACGGACGGCATCTATGGCGGACGTTTCAGCGGGGCGGGTTTCAAAGGTGCCTGCATTGCGCTGGTCGACCCGGAGAAGACGGAGTCCATCGAGAGACATGTGCGTGAGGAATACCTGAAACGCTTTCCACAATATCGGGAAACGATGGAGATTTTTTTCTGCCATCCCAGCAACGGTTCGGATTTTTTGTGATGAGACTATAGAATGGAAGAAAAAAAGACAGGAACATGAAAAATATAGTAATTGCGGCCGGTTATGCCACCCGGCTTTACCCGTTGACGGAGAATTATCCCAAACCGTTGTTGCGTGTAGGTGGCAGTACGATACTTGGTCGGTTGATGGCCGACATAGACCCGATTGATGTGATAGACGAACATATCATTGTGACCAACCATAAGTTCGTCGGGCATTTCGAACAATGGGCATCTTCTTTGCGACTGGAGAAGCCCGTTCGAGTTCTGGATGACGGAACGACGACGAACGAGACCCGTCTGGGTGCAGTGTGCGACCTTCTGCTGGCCATTGACCATTGCCTTCTTGATGATGATTTGCTGGTGATTGCCGCAGACAACATTCTGGACTTCTCGTTTCGCGGTTTTGTCGAATATTTCAAAGAGAAGCACACATCACTCATCATGTGTCATGAGGAGCCGGACTTGTCTCGGCTGCAACGCACGGGCGTGATTGCCGTGGATGCGGACATGCGTGTGTTGGAGATGCAGGAGAAGCCGGAACACCCCGTGTCACACTGGGCCGTACCTCCTTTTTATATTTATCGGAAGGAAGATTTGCCTCTCATCAAAGACTGCCTGAACTACGGCTGCGGGAAAGATGCCCCCGGCAACTTGGCCCACTATCTGTGTGAGCGTGTGCCCATGTATGCCTGGGTGATGCCCGGCAAGCGTTATGACATTGGTTCGCTGGACAGCTATCATGAAGCACAGCAACTGTTTGGGGAATAAGAGTTGGTGAGAATCCAACGGCTGGAAATTGAATGCAATGAAAGGGCTGATTCTTTTAACAGAGTCAGCCCT
The DNA here is from genome assembly GCA_964580305.1 of uncultured Bacteroides sp. Lineage (GTDB taxonomy): Bacteria > Bacteroidota > Bacteroidia > Bacteroidales > Bacteroidaceae > Phocaeicola_A. Next base: position 28,770 of record CAZOKL010000012.1, on the reverse strand, counting down.
TTCTGTTTCAACCTATCCGTTTTTAGAAGGGATAGATATGCCTGTTCATTTCTTCAGCAATTTCTGAAAGAGGCGGAGCAGTTCGCCTATCCACAGCACCGGTGATGTGCCGGCTATCAAGATGAGCCATGTCTTTCCGTCGAGTGGAGTGGTGCGGAACACCTCACCGCCAAATTGCACGATGATGTATTGCCCGACAAAGATGACGGCAGCCACACCCACCAGTACGTATGATTTGGCCAGATGGCTCAAAGCGGAGTGGGTGGTGCCAAACACACGTGCATTGAACAGATTCCAGAACTGGAGCAGCACGAAGACGGTGAAGAAGATGGTCAGGTCGCGCACGCTCATGTCGCCGTCCATGCCCAGCCAATAGTAGAGCCCGAGCAGGATGAGGATGAAGGTCACGCCCGTACCTATTATATTATGATACATGCCGCGGTTGATGATGAAATCGCTTTGTTTGCGTGGTTGTTCCTGCATCACGTCAGCACTGGGCGGGATGGAAGCCAGTGCCAGTGCGGCAAAGGTGTCCATGATGAGGTTTACCCAAAGCATCTGTGTCACGGTGAGCGGAATGACATCGCCCATGAAGCTGCCTGCCAGCACGATGAACATGGCAATGAGGTTGATGGTGAGCTGAAAGGCAATGAAACGCTGGATGTTCTTGTAGAGCGAACGTCCCCACATCACGGCTGTGCCAATGCTGCGGAACGAGTCGTCGAGCAACGTGATATCGCTGGCTTCCTTGGCCACGGAGGTGCCCGTACCCATGCTTAGGCCCACCTGGGCGTGGTTCAGTGCCGGGGCGTCGTTTGTGCCGTCGCCCGTGACTGCCACCACGGCACCTTTTTTCTGAAGCAATTGCACAAGGCGTTGCTTGTCGGTCGGACGGGCACGCGACATAATCTTCAAGTCCATCACGCGCTCTGATGCCTCTTCATCGCTCAGGGCGGCAAAGTCCGTGCCCGTGATGCGGTTGCGTTCCGTGTCTTCAGGCTTCCACAAACCAATTTGGCGGGCAATTTCGGTTGCCGTTCCCGGCGTGTCGCCCGTCACAATCTTCACGCGGATGCCGGCATCCTGACATTGCTGCACGGCAGCAGGCACGTCGGGACGGATGGGGTCGGATATGGCCACCACGCCCAGGAAGATAAAGTTGTTTTCGGTTGCCAGCTGTGTGCAGTCGTTCGGTTCGTTCGGTTCGACCACCCGGTAGGCGAAGCCCAGTGTGCGCATGGCCATGTTCTGATAGGCCAAAAGCTGGGTCTCAATGTCGGTTTTGGCGTTGCTCATCGGGGCTGTACCCGTCGGGGTGGCGATGAGGGAACATTTCTTCGAGATGATTTCAGGAGCACCTTTCAGGTAGAGGATGCGTTTGCCTGTGGCATAGGCCGAGTTGACCAGTGTCGCCATGAACTTGCGTTCGGTGGAGAAGGGGAGTTGGTCGGCCACTGCGGCCGCATTGCGCAGTGCCAGATAGTCTTGTCTCTGTGCCTGCATCCAGAGCAGGAGGGCTATTTCGGTGGGGTTGCCCACACCTTTCGTCTTGCCGTCTTCTTCTTCCAGGTAGGCCGTGGAGTTGGCGGCTATGCCTTCGGCCACGAGTTGGCTGTTGGTTTGTGTCATGTCCAGCTTCTGTCCGTCAAGGGCTTCGAACTTTGTTTCATACACCTGCATGCGGTTTTGTGTCAGTGTGCCAGTCTTGTCGGTGCAGATGACGGTCACGGCACCCATCGTTTCGCAGGCGTGCATCTTGCGCACAAGGTTGTTCGTGGCCAACATGCGGCGCATGTTCAGTGCCAGACTCAGTGTGACGCTCATGGGCAGTCCCTCCGGCACGGTAACCACAATGAGCGTGACGGCCATCATGAAGTTGTGGAGCAGAATCTTTGTGATGGCCAGATATTCCGTCATGCCGCTCACGGTGTGAACAGACAGATAGTTGTGCAGCTCATGCCAGGTGAAGCCGATGAAGGCCAGTGCGGCCACGATGAAGCCCACCTTGCCGATGAGGTCGGCCAAACGTTCCAATTGGATGTTGAGGGGTGTCTTTTCGTTCGATTCCTCCGTGGCCTGACGTGCCACCTTGCCGATTTCCGTCGCATCACCCACATGAAGCACACGCATCACGCCATGCCCGTCCACCACCGTCGTGCCGCGCATCACGTGGTTTGAGGGATAAGTGGCTTCTTTGTCAAAATGTGCCGGGTCGGTCGTCTTTTCCACCATGGGTTCACCCGTGAGGCTCGACTCGTTGACCTGCATCGAAACGGCCTCCAGCAGTTCGCCGTCGGCCGGGATTTCCTCGCCGTTTTCCAGCATCACGATGTCGCCCACCACAATGTCTTTGCGCGGCACTTCGTGCACGCTTCCGCCGCGGATGACGCGCATGAGCGTTTCCTCGTTGGTTGCGTTGAGCAGGTCGAATTTCTTGCCGGCATCATATTCAAAGTAGAAGCCGATGCCTGTTGCCAGGAAGATGGCCACGATGATGCCGATGGACTCGGCAAATTCGTTTTCAACAAAAGAGATGATCAGTGAGAAGGCCGCGGCCACGAGCAGTATGCGGATGATGGGGTCTTTGAACTTCTCCAGATAGAGTTTCCACATCGGGGTGCGGGGCGGCGGTGTGAGCAGGTTGTTGCCATACTTGGCACGGCTTTCTGCCACTTGGCGCTCATCCAGCCCCTGATGCTTGAAGTGAGATGTTGCCATGTTTACTTGTTAATTGTGTTTAGTTTAGAGTCTGTCATATTAAGAATGACAAAAATAATGGATTTCACGTAATCGGAAGCAAGTAACCGGTGGAAAAATATGTTTTCTTTCCAGGCGGCATGACAAGGGAATGGGCAGTTTAAAATGACTTTCTGTTAAGTGCTTGTTTGCAAGGTTGTTATGTGTGGGGTGGAAAGCGCTTAACTCCTCGGATGCTTCCCCTCTATTCCGTCCGAGCACGGAGTCCAGTCCGTGCTCGCTTACTCTCCTTTCCGCTCCCGTCCGCCCTAAAGGGGGCTTGTGGCAGGCATGTGCGGGGCGTAAGGGCAGAGCCTGCGGCAGGAAATAATTGTCAGGATTATTAGATGCGGAGGCAAAAGGGGCTACTCGGCGGACGATGAGGGTTGGAAGTGGTCGGAATCCAGTTCTTCCACATCGCTCACGTCGTGGTGAATGCGGAAGGTGGGGATGCGCATTTTCCGGCTGTTGCTGGCGGTGTAGGTGCACACGATGCCGCAGTGGCTGGCCGTGCGTATGGTTGTGTCTTTGATGACGGCGAGGGGCTGGACGGAAGTGGTGATTTCCGACACGGAGAGCAGGAAGTAGCCCTGACTGTCGCGCTCCACTTTGATGTGTGCCTCGGGCGAGGTGTCGCCCCGCATGAAGGCTTCGGTCTGGCAGAGCAGGGTCAGTCCGTCACCTTGCTGGCGATAGAGGTAGATGCGGTCTTCCTCGCCGCCCACTTGGAGAAAATAGCCGTTGAGACCGGAGGTGAGGATGGAAGAGTCGGCCATGAGATAGACGCGGAGGTGATTGTTTGCCGAGGGGTTGAATGACAGGCGTACATACATCTGCCAGCACGTGCGGTCGGGAGTGGTGAGTGGTGCAGACAGATAGGCTGTGCCTTTTTCTCCGCTCTCGTCATAGAGGCGGATGCCGTCATCGTCGTCAAAGCGGAACTTTTCCGTTTCTCCTCCCCATTGGAGTTGGTCGTAGGTGTGGTTGTCGTCGTCAGTGTTTCCCGGAAGACTGCCTTCGGCCGATGGTTCATCGGGAAGAGCATCGGTCTCTTCCATGAAAACAGGCTGGCTGCATCCGGCAAGAGCAAGGCCGGCACATAGCAAGGCGATGGTTACGAGTCGTTTCTGCATGTCGAGTGTGTTGATTTAAGGTTCACAAAGATAGGCAATCGGGCTATTGTCCGGGTGCATTATGGTGGAAAATTTCAAATGGCTAAAACTTGGGCCGTCTGTTGGCAGACTTGGCAGAATGAATTACTTTTGCAAAAACTTAAAAACCTATGATACAATCAATGACCGGATACGGCAAGGTGACTGCCGAGTTTGAAGGAAAAAAGATACACGTTGAGATAAAGTCTCTCAACAGCAAAGCTCTGGACTTGTCGGTGCGCATCGCTCCGCTTTATCGGGAAAAGGAGATGGAAATCCGCAATCTCATTGCCCGGCATCTGGAGCGCGGCAAGGTGGATTTCAACCTCTGGGTGGAGAAAGATGTGGCCGATTCGGCTACGCCCATCAACATGGCCGTGCTGGAAAGTTACTACAAACAAATAAATTCGATAGCCCAGACCACGGGCATTCCCCTGCCGGCCGACTGGTTTTCGACCTTGCTGCGTCTGCCCGACGTGATGACCAAGGTGGAGGTGCAGGAACTCTCGGAAGAGGAGTGGGCCGTTGTGAGCCGGACTATTCATGAAGCGATGGACCAACTGGTGGCTTTTCGTGTGCAGGAAGGTGCGGCCCTCGAACGGAAATTCTCGGAGAAGCTGGACAACATCACTGCTCTGCTGGCTTCCATAGAAGTGTATGAGAAAGAGCGTGTGAACCACATTCGTGAGCGCATCACGGACACACTGGAGAAGATGCTCAGCGTGGACTATGACAAGAACCGCCTGGAACAGGAGTTGATTTACTACATCGAAAAGCTCGACATCAACGAGGAGAAGCAACGCCTGTCCAACCACCTGCGCTATTTCCGCCAGACGATGGAGGAAGGATGCGGGCAGGGAAAGAAACTCGGCTTCATAGCCCAGGAGATGGGGCGTGAAATCAACACCACGGGCAGCAAGTCGAACCATGCCGAGATGCAGAACATTGTGGTGAAGATGAAGGACGAATTGGAGCAAATCAAGGAACAAGTGCTAAACGTGTTGTAAACGAACGGACATGGGAAAACTTATCATCTTCTCTGCACCCTCGGGGTCGGGCAAATCGACCATCATCAATTATCTGTTGAAGCAGAACCTGAACCTCGCATTCTCCATCTCTGCCACCAGCCGTCCGCTGCGCGGAACGGAGCGTGACGGTGTGGAATATTTCTTCCTGACGCCCGACGAATTTCGGGAGCGCATCGCACGCGGCGAGTTCCTGGAATATGAGGAAGTCTATCCCGGCCGCTACTACGGCACGTTGAAGTCGCAGGTGGAAAAGCAGCTTGCCGACGGGCAGAATGTGATTTTTGACATCGATGTGGTGGGTGGCTGCAACTTGAAGCGCTTCTATGGTGACCGCGCCTTGTCGGTGTTCATCCAACCCCCTTCGGTGGAAGAGTTGCGCCGCCGGTTGGTTGGGCGCGGCACAGACGCACCGGAAGTAATAGCCGACCGTGTGGCGAAGGCCGAATATGAGTTGGGGTTTGCTCCGAAGTTTGATGTGGTCGTGGTGAATGACGACCTGTCGACAGCCGAGCAGCAGACCCTTGACATCATTCGTAACTTTTTAAAGAAATAATTCATGCTTGTATTGTTTTATGTTATTATACTGGCGGCATTAGGCGTGGGCTGTTATGCCGTCCTTAAGGAGGAGTATGTCATAGCCATCGCAATGGCATTCGTTGTCTTCCTTCAAGTGATGAATGTTTTGAATCACAACAAGAAACGCAAACGACGTCGATGAGCACGGCACGCCATAAAGTAGGCATATTCGGAGGATCGTTCAATCCCATCCATGTGGGTCACCTGGCACTGGCAAACTACCTCTGCGAGTTTGGCGGGATGGATGCGGTGTGGTTTCTGGTGACACCTCAAAACCCGTTGAAAAAACAAGACGACCTGCTTGATGACAGTTGCCGGCTGGAACTTGCCCGGATGGCCATCCGCGACTATGCCAAGTTTCATGTGTCCGACTTTGAATTCTCACTTCCTCGTCCGTCCTACACGGTTCATACCTTGCAGGCATTGAAGGTGGCCTATCCGGAGAATGAGTTTCATCTCATTATGGGCAGTGACAACTGGAAGGTGTTCAGCCTGTGGCATCTTCCCCAACAACTGCTGGCCGAAAACAAGCTGATTGTCTATCCGCGTCCCGGCTTCCCTGTTGAGGCTTCCGAGCTTCCTCCCCAGGTGCGTCTGGTCAAGGCTCCCTTGTTCGATATCAGCTCCACTTTCATCCGGGAGGGGTTGCGGTTGGGTAAGGACATACGCTTCTTTCTGCCGCAAGCAGTCTACGAACGAATCAAACAAGAAAACTGGTATTTATGAAAAGATATTATATTGTTACGCTGTGTTGCCTGTGTGCCTTGTTCGTGCATGCACAGGATGAACTGTACAGATATGACCGTATTCCCGACTGTTTTCAGCAAGTGTTCAATGACATGGCCGCAGAGTGCGTTACCTGCATTCTCAACACTTCCAACGGGCAGTATTGGGGACAGGCCCGTGACGGTGTGCTCTACGGCTATGGCATCTTTATCAGCAATGACGGCAGTCAGTGGGTGGGGCAGTATCGCAATGGCGAGTGCATCTTCGGCATCCTGATGAGCAACAAAACGGCCAATGTTGGTTCAAAGACGTTCTATTCGCTCTATGACCTCACCACCGGCGAACTTCTTCGCATCCAGACTCCCGACGGTGCGCAGACTCCTGACCCGCAGGTGGCCAGAGACTACCGTTTTGAGTCTATGACCTATGCCAACGGTGACCGCTATGTTGGGGAGACTTATAAAGGCCAACGTCACGGCTACGGCATCTATTACTGGAGCGACGGACAGTTCTGGTACGGACAATACCGCCACAATGTGCGTTGTGGCTATGGCGTGCAGTTCGGTGTGAACAATAAGCTCTTTGTGGGGAAATGGTTTGACAATGAAAAGCAGAAAGATCAGTGAGTCTTCCTCAGTGTGATTTCCACAATCTCGCTTGGTGTGCAGAAACGGATGGGGACATGCGAGGTGCCCAGCCCGTTGGTGATGATGACAGGGAGTCCGTGACTGCTGGTGCGTTGTCCCGTGAGCAGGCGGGTGCCATATTTGGAACCTGTCTTGGGAGTCCACAGGCGGAAGAATGACACTTGTCCGCCATGCGTGTGCCCGGACAGGGCCAAGTCTGCATGGGGCACGGGCACATCTTCCACGTAGTCGGGTGTGTGCACCAAGAGGATGACAAAATCGCCGTCGTGCAGCGTTGTGGTGGGAGAGACTCCGTTGGCTTTCAAGTCAAATGGGTTGCGCACACCACTTACAATGATGAAGTCCGTTCCCCGCCAGACCGTGTCATTCCGGTGCTCGAGCAGGCGGATGCCATGTCGCTTCATGGCTGTCCGAATCTCGTCTGTGCAGCGGGCATAGTCATGATTGCCCAGCACGGCGTCTGTGCCGCAGGGCGGATTCACCTTGGACAGTTCGGCAAACAGTTCCTCCACATATTCACATCCCTCATGATAGTCCCCTCCCAGCAGGAGCAGGTCAGGGTGAAGGTTGCGCAGGGCACGCACTGTGTTGTGCAGATGCTTCCGCTTGAACTTGCTGGGATAGTGTGTGTCGGAGATGAAAGCAATGCGGAAGCCGTCGAAAGCTTTCGGCACTTGTGGGTGCTCGAATGTGTAGCGTTTTGTCCGCCCCACGCCCGGATAATAGCTCAGTGAAGCACATGAGGTGAGGAGCAGAGCCGACAGCAAGAGGATGATTCCGTTTCTCATGTGGCAAATGTAGCACACTTCCGAATACTTACAAATAGGTATTGCACGGCATTGTTCTTTTTTTTAGCTTTGCACGCGTACGATATCAAACCGAGCATTAAATAAAAATCACATGAATTTGAAGACTCTTATGGTGATGTCAATGGCAGTTTCTGCCTTGACTTTCACAGCTTGTTCCGGGGGAAACAAAAATGCCGGAACCGAAACGGCAGAAGTGCAGACTTCTGCGGCGCAGACCATTGATGACCTGCTGGCCCATGCCGACTCCTTGGTGGGGCAGCAAGTGACGTTTCAAGGAGTGTGCACGCACACATGCAAGCATGGTGCCACGAAGATATTTATGATGGGAAGTGATGACACAAAAACCATCCGTGTGGAAGCTGGCGAGCTTGGCTCTTTCGACACGAAGTGCGTGAACTCGATGGTGGAAGTGACAGGTACGCTCGTGGAACAGCGTGTTGACGAGGCCTACCTCCAGAAGTGGGAAGCACAGGTGAAGGCACAGACTGCCAACACGCATGGCGATGGAGAGGCCGGCTGTGACTCCGAGAAGAAGGCACGGGGCGAAACAGGCAATACTCCTGAGGAACGCATTGCCGACTTCCGCGCCAAGATAGCACAGCGCAAGGCCGACACGGGCAGGGATTACCTGTCGTTCTACTATGTGGAGGCTCAAAGCTATGCCATCAAGTAAGGGCGCACTGCTCCGCAAGGTGTGCCGATGGGTGCACCGCGACTTGTCGTTTTTCTTTGCGGGCATGATTATCATCTATGCCCTCTCAGGACTGTTCCTCAATCACCGGAACAGCATCAACCCCAGCTACACTGTAAGCCGCACGGACTACCGCATCACGGAACCGCTTCCCGGCAAGGACGGCATGACCCGCGAACGGGTGCTTGCATTGCTGCGTCCGCTGGGTGAGGAGTCGAACTTCACGCAGTTCTACTTTCCGCAGCCCGGGCAGATGAAGGTGTTCCTGAAGGGAGGTTCCAGCCTGGTGGTCGATGTGACGACGGGGGATGCCGTCTATGAGTCGGTGAAGCCACGTCCGCTCATTGCACCCATGGTGAAGCTGCACTTCAATCCGGGCAGTTGGTGGACTTTGTTTGCCGACCTCTTTTCTGTCTGCCTCATCCTCATCACCCTCACGGGGTTGCTGATGGTGAGAGGGCGAAAGCTGTGGGGCAGGGGAGGCATCGAGCTGCTCGCAGGCATCCTCATACCGATATTATTCCTATGTATGAAATGAGAAACTGAGAATGATGAATGAAGAATCATGCCGGTGTGCATCTGTCTGTCAGGCGGAAGTTCTTCATTCATCATTCTTCGTTTGTCATCAAACTTAATCCTAATCATGACCGCAATATTAGAATGCAAACACTTGACCCATTATTATGGGAAGCGCAAAATCTATGAAGACCTCAGCTTCGAGGTGCCTCGCGGACGTATTCTCGGTCTGCTGGGGAAAAACGGTACCGGCAAGACCACGACCATCAACATACTGAGTGGCTACTTGAAGCCACGGGCAGGCGAGTGCCGCATCTTCGGGGAGAACATACTGACCATGCCGCCGGCTATGCGGCGGAATGTCGGCCTCTTGCTGGAGGGACATGTGCAATATCAGTTCATGACCATCACCCAGATTGAGAAGTTCTATTCGGCCTTTTACCCGGGACAGTGGCGACGGGAGGCCTACTATGAGCTGATGGACAAGCTGAAGGTCGCTCCGGGGCAAATCATATCGCGCATGTCAAACGGTCAGCGTTCGCAGGTGGCGCTCGGGCTGATTTTGGCGCAGAACCCCGAGCTTCTCATCCTCGACGACTTCTCGCTGGGGCTTGACCCGGGCTACCGTCGGCTCTTTTCCGACTATCTGCGCGACTATGCACGCGCCGAGGGGAAGACCGTTTTCCTCACCTCGCACATCATCCAGGACATGGAGCGGCTCATTGACGACTGCATCATCATGGACTATGGGCGCATCCTCACCCAGCAACCCGTCGGCCAGCTGCTCGACACCGTCCGTCGATACACCTGCCGCGTGCCGGACGGCTATGTGCCGAGTCTGCCCGGCGATGAGTTTTATCACCCCTCCGTCATGCGCGGCGTGATGGAGACCTGCTCGTTCCTGCCTCCTGATGAGGCCGAACGACGGCTCACCGAGCTGCACGTGCCGTTCTCGCAGCTGAAGGGCGAGCATGTCAACCTTGAAGACGCCTTCATCGGCCTGACGGGGAAATATTAATCTCACTTCAAACCTCTTTAGACTTATGCTGAAAGCTATATTATATAAGGAGTGGATCAAACTCCGCTGGTATGCCCTGCTGGCCGTGCTCGTCAGCACGGGCGTGACGGTCTATTGCCTGCTGCGCATGGACCGCGCCATCACCCTGCGCGGCGCCGGGCACATTTGGGAAGTGATGGTGATGAAAAACACCGTCTTCATTGACCATCTTCAGTTCGTCCCCTTGCTGGCGGGCGTGCTGGCGGCTCTTGTGCAGTTCATGCCCGAGATGCAGCGAAAGTGCCTCAAACTGACCCTGCACCTGCCCTGCTCGCAACAGCAGATGGTGTTCACGATGCTTGCCGCCGGCGTGCTGACCCTCGTGGGGTGCTTTGCGGTGAACTTTCTCGTGATGCTGGCCTATCTGGGCGCTGCCCTGCCCACGGAGCTGATGCTGAACGTGCTCTCGGTTGCTGCCCCGTGGTATCTTGCCGGACTGGCCGGCTACCTGCTCGCCGCCTGGGTGTGCCTTGAGCCGACGTGGCGCGCGCGTGTGGCCGAGCTGCTTGCCGGAGCCCTTGTCGTGCGCGTCTATTTCCTCTCGTCGGTGCCTCATGCCTATGACGGCTTCCTGCCCTGGCTTGCGGTGTGCACGCTGGCCCTGTCGCTCCTGGCGTGGCTGTCCGTCACGCGCTTCAAGGCAGGCCGGCAAGACTGAACCGCCTGCTCCCCATTGACCCGAAAAACTAAAAACGAATGAATCATGACACGACTCAGTAGACTCTTTCTCATTCTCATCCTCGCCTTCCTTGTCGTGTGGCAGCTTCCCTGGTGCTATGCCTTCCTCACGGCGAAGGCCTCACGGCAGCCTTTTGTCATGTACAGCTCCCTGCTGGGCGACTTCCTCCTGACGGGGTATGACGATGCTTCCGGCCTGACCCGGCGCGACACGCAGGGCCGGACCTACACGGAGCAGGAGGCCGACAGCCTTCTCCCCCTGTTCTACATGCGCCAGCTGATGGCTGACGAACGTTTTCCCGACACACTCTTCGGCCGCGCCATCAGCCCCCGCGAGGTGCAGCAGACATCGTTCTCCTTCCGCGTGCGGCCCTCGGTCGTGAATGCTCCCGTCGCCGGCATCTATTTCCTGATGGAATCCCGTCCGAAGCGTGTTGACCTTCAGATGCCCGACGACGCCTTCCGCTTCACCCGTGAGGGCATCGAGTTCATCACGATGGAGACCAACACCGTGGATGCCGACAAGAGCGCCCGCTTCACCCGCGTGATGCGCGAAAAAGGATTCTGCTTTCCGCCCCGCCAGGTGGCGGGAAACCCCACCACGCAGAAGGACTATGACAACGGCTACCTCCTGCTCGACGCCCGGGGGCAGATGTTCCACCTCAAGTGCGTGGTTGGCCAGCCCTATGTGAAGCCCCTCTCCCTGCCCTCAGACGTGGAGCCGCAGCATGTGTTCGTCACCGAGTTCCGTGACCGCAAGTTGCTGGGATTCATGACCGATGCGCAGCATCGTCTCTATGCGGTGCGTGCCGACGGCTCGACGGTGCTGACGGGCATTCCCGCATATAACCCCGAGCGTGACGACCTTATGATAATGGGCAACATGATTGACTGGACGGTGCGCGTGTCGGCATCCGGCACATTGCACTGCTATGCCTTGAGTGCAGATGACTACTCGCTGTTGGATGCGCTCGACCTCCCGATTGACAATAGCTACGTCCCCGGACTGAGCTTCACCTCACCCTTCGACCAGTATGTCTGCCCGCGCTTCTGAGTGTATCGCAGCCTCCCTGAAGTGCACGAGAATGACTCCCTAGAGTTGCAGCCCGTAACTCTAGGGAGTTGTCGTTTATAACTCTAGGGAGTCTCTGAGGGTAACTCCCTAGAGTCTCCGGCAGTGACTCCCCGGAGTGTCTGTCGGGGAGATTACCGTGTGGGTGCGGACTGCGTCAGCGACACGCACGGACAGTCTGCCGCCTCAGCCTGGTGTCCACTCCCGCACGGTGAAAAATACCTAGAAATAGTGATTGACACGTATTCTCTAAAAGCGTATATTTGCGCGAAAAATAGAAAGTGACATATGCCAACACAAAAAACGTACGTTATTTTCATTCTGATTATTCTTTTTTCTTTTTCCAAGACCGGCCTGCGGGCGCAATCTGAACAACCGTCGGCCGGTGTGTTGCGCATTGTTGTGACGGAGTCGGCCAATGCCGAGCCGCTGGCATACGCCGTGTGCTCACTCTCCTCCGGGGAGGGCCAGATGCGCACAGCCACGGCGGGCGACGATGGTGTGTGCGTTTTCCACGGCATTCCTGCCGGTACATATCATCTGCAGGTGTTCTACATGGGGCAGACTTTCCGTCTGCCCGACGTCATTGTCGGCACCCGCGCGGAGCAGGTGGTGAGGGCGCGGGTGAACTATGACCCCGTCCGCATCGGTGAGGTGGTGGTGACGGCGTCTGAGACGAAAGCACTCTCCACGAGCTCCAAGATAGGCCTCGATGCCATTCGCCACATCCAGCCCTCTAGCATTGCCGACTTGCTGGAGCTGCTTCCCGGCGGACGTTCCTCCGACCCCGACTTTGCTACGCCTCAGTCCATTCGTTTGCGCGAGGCCTCTCCTGTGAGCAGCAACTACGAGACTTCTTCCCTGGGCACGCAGTTTCTCATCGACGGTGTGCCGATGAGCAATGATGCCAATCTGCAATACACCCCCGCCACGAGCAATTATGGCAGTACGTTTGTCAACAGCGGTGTCGACATGCGTGCCATTTCGACCGACGACATCGAGTCTGTCGAAATTGTGCGTGGCATCCCCTCGGTGGAATATGGCGACCTGACGAGCGGCTTGGTGAAGGTGAACCGCAAGAAGGGCGGCAACGACCTGAGTGCGCGTTTCAAGGCCGACATGTCCAGCAAGCTCTTTTACGTGGGTAAGGGATTCGAAAGGGGGGGGGTAAACAAGTTCTCGGCCAATGTCAGCCTGAACTATCTTGACTCCAAGTCCGACCCCCGCAACATACGCCAGAGCTACAACCGGTTGACAGGCAGCCTGCGCGTGAACCAGATTTGGGACACCGACCCTCGCTTTCGCTATACGCTGGGAGGCAACTTTGATTATACGGGTTCCTTTGATAATGAGAAATCTGACAGTAACCTCGACAACGGGAACATCCCCGTCGAGACTTACAAGTCGAGCTATAACCGCATGGCGCTGGGTACCAGTTTCTCCATGACCTCCAAGCAAGACGGGTTCTTCCGCGGACTGGAAGCCACGCTGTCGGCCACGCTGGAGAACGACGTGATAGACCGTTGGAAGTATGTCGCCCTGACGAGCGAGGTGCCCCTCTCGACCAACCTCGATGAAGGAGAGTATGATGTCACCGTCGTTCCCTCCCGCTATGAAGCCACCATGCGTGTGGAGGGGCGCCCCTTTTACGGCTATGCCAAGACAACGGCCAACTTTGAGCTGCGCAATGGCGAAGCTGTCTATGGCTTCAAGGCCGGTGCCGACTGGTCAATGAGCAAGAACTATGGCGACGGCACGGTGTTCGACCCGGAGTATCCCTTTAGCGTAACCATGAACGTGCGCCCCCGGGTGTTCAGCAGCATCCCTGCACAACATCAGGGTGCCCTCTTCCTTGAAAACAATTCCACTCTGCCGTTGGGACGCTTCCGCCTGAAGTGGATGGCTGGCCTTCGTGCACAGACAATGTTGGGCCTGGGCAGCGAATATGCCTTGCAGGGAAAGATTTATGTAGATCCGCGTCTCAACCTCCGTCTGGACTTGCCTCGTTTCGACCTTTTTGGCGATGAGGTGCGGGTAGGCATAGCCGGAGGCACCGGCTGGCACACAAAGATGCCTACGATGGATCAGCTCTATCCCGATGCCATCTATTACGACATCACCCAGCTTAACTATTGGCCCACAGACACTTCCAAGCGCCGCATCAATGTGCGGGTGTATAAACTCGACCCTACAAACTATTCACTCAAGGCTGCCCGCAACTTCAAGTGGGAAGTGCGTGGCGATGTGGACTGGAAAGGCTATTCGCTCTCTGTGACCTATTTCCATGAAGACATGAAGTCGGGCTTCCGCTCTTCGAGCGAGCCTGTGACCATGATATATAAGGACTATGACGAGTCTGCCATCGACGGCACGACGCTCACCGGTCCGCCATCGCTGGAAAACATCCCCTATGAAACCGATACGCTGCTCACCACCATATCGCGCACAACCAACGGCAGTCGCACTCAAAAACGTGGTGTGGAATTCACCCTGACAACACCACGCATCAAGCCTTTGCTGACAAAACTCACTATTACCGGAGCATGGTTCCGGACACGATACAGCAACAGCCAGCCCGAGTATTACCATCCCACAGTGCTTATCAGCGGATATACATATCCCTATATCGGTTATTATGAGGCACAAGACGGATACATCCGCGAAGCGTTCAACACGAACTTCACGGCCGATACACAAATACCTCGTTTCGGACTTATTTTCTCCACCTCGTTCCAATGCCAATGGTTCACCGGCAGCCGGAACGACGAACGAAGTTCTTACCCGATTGAATACATCGACAAGGCGGGCGTGCGCCATCCTTTTACGGAAGAATCGGCATTGAACGGTCTCCTTTCATATTTAGTGCGCGAGTTTAACTCCACGCTTTATGAATACAATCGTGTGCCGTTCAGCATGAACATTAATCTGAAGGTGACCAAGACGCTCTATCGTGACAAAATTGCATTGGCTATCTTCGCCAACAGGATTTTGGATTATACGCCGTCTTATCGGACACGAACAGGTTCGTTGACTCGTCGGGAAGTGAGTCCTTATTTCGGCATGGAGTTGAACTTCAAACTATGACTTAACTATGACTATGACAAAGTATGTGAAACGTCCCATCGTCTGTCTGTTGCCACTCCTTTTGCTGGTTATGCTTGTACAGACGTCCTGCGAGGAAGACACCGATCAGAACCTGTTTAGTAACGTCACTCTGATACCTACCCTTTCAGACGGTCGTACCATTGTTCGTATGGAAGTCGATACGACCTTGACAAGCACATATTTCCGCAACATAAACAACAGCATTGAGTATGATTTTCCCATTTTTGCCAATAACCGGGGGACAGTCCGCGTGCAGAAAGGGGTCTATCTCATTTCGTTCGATGCAACGGCATCATTCTCCGACGGTTCTTCGTCTGTTGTCCGGTGTTCGGAACATGCCTACTCCGAAGGGGCGGTCAGTTTGCTGAATGACAGTGAAAGCGTTGTCTTAAACCTGACGATAATAAATTGAAATTCCGACTGATACTGTCAGACGAAAAGAGCAAAGATGTTTATGTAAAAACCATGACGATTGAAAGCTTATGATGATTTGGAGAACTATCATAAATCTTGTGGCCGCTTTTGTGCTGATATTTTTCCCGCAGAGAGTGCAGGGACAGTCAGACAGTGTGCGTGTCAATCGGCGCACGCTGGAACTGTCATCGGCTATGCAAAGTGTGGGCGGCTTCGTTTTTGACCATTCGGCGGCAGCCTCCTATTATCGGCAAAACCACTCCTATACCGAGCTTTGGGGACAGATGGACTGGCGGAGTGAGGATGAGGCTTTCGAGCCGGCTGTAGGTGACGGCCTGTTGCAAGGTGCGTTTCATGTGACTTCTTATTTACGTGTTGATTCATGTTCGGCGGCTTTTGCAGGGGCTGATTATGAGAACGGGCAGAAACGTAATGTCTGCTGGAATTCTACGTCCGATTATGCGATGCTTTATCCATACGTGACGGTCGATTCCATAGGGGGCGACCTGCAGCGCGAGCAATATCGTTTTTACGGCGGATATGCCCGTAATAACGGTCGTTTCAGCTACGGCATAGAGGCTGCCTATCGTGCCCAGCACGAATACCGGCAGGTAGACCCTCGTCCGCGCAACATCACAGCCGACCTTTCAGCCGACCTTTCGGCCGGTTACGAGTGGGGGACATATTTTGTTGGAGCTGCATTCGGCGGACGCATCTACAAGCAGCAGCAGAGTGTTGAATTCTACGACCCTAACGGGGCAAATACGTCTGTGCTTCATTTCACTGGGTTGGGCACTTTTTACCAGCGTTATTCAGGTACGACCTATACTTCGGTTCGCTTTCGTGGCACGGGCTATCATGCTGCGATTACCCTTGTTCCTGCCAACCACGACGGATGGTATGCGCTGGCGGACTATGAGAAGTTGACGGTAGACCGCAAGTTGTCCGGCCTGAACAATGCGACACTGACCACTTTGACTTTGCAGACTCTGACTTCCGGTGTGGCTTATCGGCATATCGGCAAACGGCTGGACTGGGCAGTGTCTGCCACCGGCATCTATGTCTTGCGTCAGGGAAAAGAGGTTGTGATGGGTAGCGGGAGCAGCACCGACCACATGCCGTTAGCTTCGCAGACGCTTTATGGCAATCACGGAGTAAATGCCCGTATGGAGGGGGTTGTGTCATGGAAGCGCCCGTATGGGATATGGACGCTCCATCCGTCTGCTGCCTTTTATTGGGAAAATGAGGAATATGAATATCCGCATAGAAATATGGAAGTGTCGAACCTCGTGGCAGGTGCCACGGTGGATTTTTCACGTTTGCACAAGGCATGGATGTGGCAGGCCGAATTCGGAGGATACTATACTGCCAACTTAGACGGGACGTTCAACATTTCATTTGACGATACTGACTTACGAATATACAACTATTTGGGAAACATTTATTCGCGTCGGACCGACGACTGGACCTCCTTGCATGTCCGTATGCGTGTGCAGCGGGAAGTGAAGTGGGGCACGGCTGTGTTTGTTTCGGCGATGTACAGGAAACAGTTTTATGGCGCGCACCTGCAGGACGATTACCTGCAACTGAGTGCAGGCTTGTGTTTTTAACGGGAACTAAATTTATCCTAATAATTACTATAAACAAAAAACTATGAACAAATTGAAAAATGTATGGTTGCTGTTGGCTCTTTTGGTGGGCTTTGCAGCATGTAGCGACGATGATGACAATTCTATCGTGACATCAACACAAGAACTTAGTATATCTGTCGACGGGGGAACGGCTACTTTCACCGTGCAGACGTTGGGCGACTGGACTATCGAGACCGACGAACAGACATGGTATTCAGTGTCACCGCTCTCCGGCAGCGGAGCTGCTGAGGTTACAGTGACGGTTGAAGCATCTACGGAAGTTGCTTCGCGCAGTGCGATTCTTACCATCAGCACCTCAAGTTCAACCACCACTGTGATTATCACTCAAATAGGAACTTCCAATCCGGAAGACCCGTCTGATCAGGACATCCTTATCCGTGCTACAGGTGGCGACAAGGAAATCGTGCTTCCGAGTAACGACGGCTACACGGTGTCAATCCCCTCTGCTGCTTCTTCATGGCTTTCACTGAAAGAATCGAAGACCAACAGTGTGGTTCTGACAGCCGAAGAGTATGACCGTGCTGACGAGAACAGAACGGCAGAAGTAACGGTGTACAACACTGACGGCTCTTTCCTTGCTTCATTGAGCATCACTCAGAGCTGGCGTAATGTGGAGCCGGGCGAACTTCTTTTCCAGGAAATTTTCCTTACCAGCAATCTGATTGCCGAAACAGGAGCTGTGGATTCGAGAAGTATGGAACAATATTTCATTCTCACCAACAATACGGCCGAAGAACTCGAAATTGGCGGTGTTGCTTTCTGTGAGAGTGAAATCAACACTTGGAGTTCTTCACAAAGCAACCTTGCATGGGAGCCTGATTCGCGTGAAAGCCTGGTAGCCATCCAGTCCATGTATGTCATTCCCAAAAATGAAGGCAAGCATACGTTGGGGGCTTACGAGTCTGTTCTTGTTGTAAGTAATGCGCAAGACTATAGTGCCGACAATTCGAATTCGTTCGACTTGTCTGTTGGAGATTATGAGTGGTACACAGAGTCAAGCAGCAGCTCTTATATGGATACAGATAATCCCGATGTGCCTAATCTGGATGTTTGGATATCCAATACAACTACAATCTATACTCTGAATTCTCAGATGAATCGAGGTTATGTTATAGCTTATCTGCCCACTTATCTCACGGCAGAGAATTATGTTGATTCAAAAGACTATACTTGGTCGGGCACTCGTACTTGGACTGTTTCTTCGACAGGCATAAACTATGGCCCGTACAGCTTTAGTTATCAGGTTTTGCCCAATGACTGGATACTGGATGCAGTAAACGTTTCTGTTTTTGACTATGGACTGGCCATCCGTCCGTTCAGCTCATCTCTCGATGCCGGTTACACTTACTGTGCTGAAAGCACCAGTGACACGTCTCGTTATGGCAAGAGCATGATTCGCAAAACCGGAAGCGATGGCTTGCTTGTCGACACCAATAACTCGACCAACGATTTCAATCATGCCGTGACAGCTTCTTTAGCTGAATAATTGCTGACTATTCTTTGCATTGTTTTTAGGCGGATGCCCCCGAACTCATAAAAAGCCGGGTGCATCCGCTTTTTCTTTTGAAATTGATGCCTACTTTTGCACATCAAAAACTTTGCGTGCCATGAACAATGACGTAAGAACCAATTCTCCGCGTGCCTGGCTGCTGGCAGCACGCCCCAAGACGCTGACGGCTGCGGCTGTGCCGGTCATGGTGGGGTCGGCCCTGGCTGTGGCCGACTTGGATGCCGGCTTTCGCGTTCTGCCCTGCGTGTTGTGCTTTCTCTTTGCTTTCATCATGCAGATTGACGCCAACTTCATTAATGACTATTTTGACTTCCGCAAGGGGAGCGATCGGACAGACCGTCTCGGCCCCGAGCGTGCCTGTGCACAAGGCTGGATCACGCCCCGCGCCATGCTGCGCGGCATAGGCATCACCACCGTGCTGGCCTGCCTGGCAGGGTTGCCTCTGTTGTGCTATGCCGGTTGGGGGTTGCTGGTGGTGGGAGCCGTGTGCGTGCTCTTTGCCTTTCTTTACACCCTCGGCCTGTCCTATCGGGGCTGGGGCGACGTGTTGGTCCTGGTGTTTTTCGGGCTTGTCCCCGTGGGCTTCACCTATTACATTCAGGCGGGCACTTGCACCTGGGCGGTGCTGGTCTGTGCCGTGGCCTGCGGACTGGTCATTGACACACTGCTCATGGTCAACAACTATCGTGACCGCGACCAGGACCGCGTCAGCGGCAAGCGCACGGTGGTGGTGCGCTGGGGAGCCCGTGCGGGGCATGCGGCCTATTTGTGGCTGGGCTTCCTGCCCTGTCTGGGCTGTTTGTCGCTCGTGGCCGCCGGCCATCTGTGGGCAGCCATCCTGCCGCAGTTCTATCTTCTGCTTCACATCCGCTCCTGGCAACTGATGGGCAGCATCGGGCAGGGGCGTGCCCTCAACCGCGTGCTGGGACTGACGGCACGCAACATATTCCTCTTCGGTCTTCTGCTCAGCATCGGTCTGTTGCTGTCGTGCCTCAAAAGTCTTTTTTGATAGAACTCCTGTTGATTCTTTTCGCAGTGCGACCCTCGTCGTTGCAGCTTGTCAGCTGATGCCGGGGCTGTCGGCAGGCGGGCTGCGGAACAGCCCAGAAGGCAATTCGGCGCAGTGTCTTTAAATGATTGTCATTCAGTGTGTTGTGAAGACAGTTGCCCGCCCTCTGTTCCGCACGTGGGCGCACAGGAGGCCGCCCGTGCACGGAGTCCTTTCCGTGGTCGGGCGGAAAGGATTGCGCTCTCGGCCCGTGTCCGGCTCGGACAAATCAGGAATGAGGATGTGCCGCCGCCGGCTTGGGCAACGCTTCGGGGAGAGTGTGGAGGGAAGGTTTTGCCTGTTGCGAATATTCTTAATCACCCTCCTCCGGGCGACATTTCTCCGGGCGGTAAGCCTGCTGTCCGGTCGTTCGTGCGGGGCGTTTCGGCATCCCTGTCCGGCACGGAAAAGCCTGTCTGTTATGACTTTTTAAAGAAAGTTTATGTGCTTGTTATATGGAAGATATGGATAAAAAACACTAATTTCGCAACCTGATAATATTATCAAGATAAAATTTATGGAGCTTGACATTCTCACGGCGATATCGCCGATTGATGGACGTTACAGAGGCAAAGCGGGAGCTTTGGCTTCTTACTTTTCTGAATATGCACTTATCAAATATCGTGTGCAGGTTGAAATCGAATATTTCATAATGTTGTGTGAACTCCCCCTCCCGCAGTTGGCAGGTGTGGATCACGGCTTGTTTGAGTCTTTCCGTGCCATATATCGCAATTTTTCAGAGACGGATGCTGCCCGCGTGAAGGAAATAGAGAGCGTGACAAACCACGATGTGAAAGCCGTGGAATATTTCATAAAGGAACAGTTTGACCGCATAGGCGGCTTGGAGTCTTACAAGGAGTTCATCCACTTCGGACTGACCTCGCAGGACATCAACAACACCTCGGTGCCCCTCTCCATCAAGGAGGCACTCAGCGAAGTCTATTATCCGCAGCTCGAAGAGCTTATCGCCCAGCTGAAGGCCTATGCCGACGAGTGGGCCGGCATCCCCATGCTGGCAAAGACCCACGGTCAGCCGGCTTCTCCCACCCGTCTGGGCAAGGAAATCATGGTGTTTGTCTATCGTCTTGAACGCCAACTGGCTGTGCTGAAGGCATTGCCCGTGACGGCTAAGTTTGGCGGAGCCACAGGCAATTTCAATGCTCATCACGTGGCCTATCCGGATTATGACTGGACGGCAATCGGCAGCCGGTTTGTCGCCGAAAAACTGGGGCTGGAGCGTGAGCAATACACCACACAAATTTCCAACTATGACAATCTGGGTGCCATTTTCGATGCCATGAAGCGCATCAACACCATCATGATTGACATGAACCGCGACTTCTGGCAATACATCTCAATGGAATATTTCAAGCAGAAAATCAAAGCCGGCGAGGTGGGTTCGAGTGCCATGCCGCACAAGGTGAACCCCATCGACTTTGAGAATGCGGAGGGCAACCTGGGTGTGGCAAACGCCATCTTTGAGCACCTCTCGACAAAATTGCCCGTGTCGCGCCTCCAGCGTGACCTCACCGACTCCACGGTGTTGCGCAATGTGGGTGTGCCTTTCGGCCACACCGTGATTGCCATTCAGAGTTCGCTTAAAGGACTGCGCAAGTTGTTGCTCAACGAACCGGCCATCTATTGTGACCTGGACAACTGCTGGAGCGTCGTGGCCGAAGCCATTCAGACCATTTTGCGCCGTGAGGCCTATCCGCATCCCTATGAGGCATTGAAAGCGTTGACCCGCACCAACCAGGCCATTACCGAGGATTCCATCCGCGAGTTCATTGACGGGCTGGATGTGAGCGAGGAACTCAAGAAGGAGTTGCACGCCATCACACCGCACAACTACACAGGCATGTGATTGAAAATCAAAATAGTGATTAGCCCGCGAGGGCGAACTTTACAAACCCAATAAAAGCAAAATCATGAGTACAGATCAAGAAAACTTGCAATCGAATCCGGAAGAACACTCCGGAGCACACGAAGAATCACGTTACACGGATAGAGAGTATAGAAAGGTGAATTACAACCGTGACGAAAACAATGAAGGGCGTCCCTACCGTCCGGTGGGCAACCGTTATGGCAATGATGGTGGAAATACCTACGGGCAGAACCGTCCGCGTCGTCCGCGCATCACCCGTCCGTCTGCTCCGGCAGGCGAGCCGGCCTATCGTGCCGAGGGCAACGAGATGCCGCGTCCGCGTCGTCCGCGCATAGGTGGTTCGACACCGGCTTATCACAGCGACGGCAACAGTGGCGGTTACCGCAATGAGAACAGTGGCTATCGCAACGAAAACAGTGGTTATCGCAATGAGAATGGCGGCTACCGTCAGAACAACCGTCAGCGCAGTTATAACCCGAACTTCCGCAACAGCAACAACGGGGAGCAACAACGCCCTTGGCGTCAGAACAACTATAATTATAATAATAACGGTGGTGGGCGTTATGAAAACACCAACCGCTATGACAATAATAACCGTTACGAACCGGGCAACCGCTGGGAGAACAGCGACGGCCAGCAGCCGCAGCGCTCGAACTTCCGCCGTCCGAACAACAACGGAGGTTACAACCGTCCGAACGGTGGCTACCGTCAACAAGGCGGGGGCTACAACCAGGGCGGATATCGTCAGCCGCAAGGTGGGGGTTACAATAACAACCGTCAGCGCGGAAATTTCCGTCCGCATCGCACGGCAGGCTATGACCCGAATGCAAAATACAGCCACAAGAAGCAGATTGAATACAAGGACATTCTGACCGACCCGAACGAGCCGATTCGTCTGAACAAGTTCCTGGCCAATGCCGGAGTTTGTTCACGTCGCGAGGCTGATGAATATATCACCGCAGGTGTGGTGAGTGTCAACGGACAGGTGGTGACCGAGCTGGGCACGAAAATCAAGCGCAGCGACGAGGTGAAGTTCCATGACCAGCCGGTGAACATCGAGCGCAAGGTTTATGTGCTGCTCAACAAGCCGAAAGACTGCGTGACCACCTCTGACGACCCGCGCGAACGCAAGACCGTGATGGACTGTGTGAAAGGTGCCTGCAAGGAGCGCATCTATCCGGTGGGACGTCTGGACCGCAACACGACCGGAGTGCTGCTGCTCACGAACGATGGCGACCTGGCTTCGAAGCTCACACATCCGAAATATCTGAAGAAGAAAATCTATCACGTGCACTGTGACAAACCCATCGCCCAGGCCGACATTGACAAGATTGCTGCCGGCATCACGCTCGACGACGGCGAAATTCATGCCGATTCCATCAGCTATTCTTCAGACACAGACAAGGCGCAGGTGGGCATCGAAATCCACTCTGGAAAGAACCGCATCGTGCGCCGCATTTTCGAGTCGCTGGGTTATCGTGTGACCCGTCTTGACCGTGTGTTCTTCGCCGGACTGACCAAGAAGAACCTTCGTCGCGGCCAGTGGAGATATTTGACAGAGAAAGAAGTGAACATGCTCCGCATGGGTGCTTTTGAATAAAACTTTTAAATGAGAATGAAGAATGATGCCGGAGGAACCACGGTTCCTCCGGCAACGTAATTCTTCATTCTTTATTCTTAATCATTATAAAACAACGATTTTATGGAAGTAATTCGTAGAACAAAGGTTGTCGACCTGCTGAAGCGTACTGACGTGGGCGCACAAGTCAATGTGAAAGGCTGGGTACGTACCCGCCGCGGTAGTAAACAAGTCAATTTTGTGGCTATTAACGACGGTTCTACTATTCATAATGTGCAAGTGGTGGTCGATGTGGACAAGTTCGATGCCGACTTGCTGAAACTCATCACTACCGGTGCTTGTCTGAGCGTCAACGGTACGCTCGTAGCCTCCGTGGGTTCGGGACAGGCAGTGGAGGTGCACGCCACGGAAATCGAGGTGCTTGGCGTGTGCGACAACACATATCCCTTGCAAAAGAAAGGGCACTCAATGGAGTTCCTGCGTGAGATTGCCCACCTGCGTCCCCGCACGAACACTTTCGGTGCGGTGTTCCGCATCCGTCACCACATGGCATACGCCATTCATAAGTTTTTCCATGACAGGGGTTTCTTCTATTTTCACACGCCCATCATCACGGCTTCGGACTGTGAAGGTGCCGGACAGATGTTTCAAGTGACCACGATGAACCTCTATGACCTGAAGAAGGACGAGAACGGTTCCATTGTTTATGACAACGACTTCTTTGGCAAGCAGGCCAGCCTGACAGTGTCCGGACAGCTTGAAGGTGAACTGGCTGCCACTTCACTGGGTGCCATCTACACGTTTGGCCCGACGTTCCGTGCCGAAAACTCCAACACGCCCCGCCACTTGGCCGAGTTCTGGATGATTGAGCCGGAAATGGCCTTCTATGACATCACGGACAACATGGATTTGGCCGAAGATTTCATAAAGTATTGTGTGCAGTGGGCATTGGACAACTGCTATGACGATGTGAAGTTCCTCAACGACATGTTCGACAAGGGGCTTATCGAGCGTCTGGAAAGCGTGTTGAAGGAAGACTTTGTGCGTTTGTCTTACACCGAAGGCATCAAAATATTGGAAGACGCTGTTGCTGCCGGGCACAAGTTTGAGTTTCCTGTCTATTGGGGTGTCGATTTGGCTTCCGAACACGAGCGTTTCCTCGTGGAAGACCACTTCAAGCGCCCTGTCATTCTGACCGGCTATCCAAAGGAAATCAAGGCTTTCTACATGAAGCAGAACGACGACGGCAAGACTGTTCGTGCGATGGATGTGCTCTTCCCGAAGATTGGCGAAATCATCGGCGGTTCCGAGCGTGAAGCCGACTATGACAAGCTGCTCAACCGCATCAATGAGCTTCACATCCCGATGAAAGACATGTGGTGGTATCTCGACACCCGCAAGTTTGGCTCTTGTCCGCACTCGGGCTTCGGTCTCGGATTCGAGCGCCTGTTGCTTTTCGTTACGGGCATGACCAACATCCGCGACGTCATTCCCTTCCCGCGCACGCCGCACAACGCTGAGTTTTAAAATGTGTGTCAGCCATTAAGAAAAAAGAGGCTGTGTCAAAACTAAAATGACCACTCTCAAAAGTTACAGATTATAACTATAACACGTAAAAAGGGTCGTATCAAGCTCTATATTGAGTAATGATACGACCCTTTTTTAAGTCTTTTAGAATGCTCAAATTTCAAATATGTCTTGTCAGCCTGTTTCATCGGAATGAGGATGGTAGGCTCAACAGTTGATACATCAGAGTGAGGGCTATGCGACGGTGTCCCTCGGCGTTGGGGTGCAGACGGTCGGTGGAACTGTTGTGGAAATAGCGTGCATGCGCATCGTTCATCGGATAGAGTCCACACAAGCTGTTGAGGTCGATGACGGGTACGGCCCATACGTTGGCCACCTCTTTCACCGCCTCCACATAAGCATCTACATACAGACCCAACTTGTTGGGGAAGGCTTCTTCAGGCTGAATGTTCTGGTTGCCGAACCGAGCGGCTGCCCGGTGGATAGGAGTCAGAACAATGATTTGCTGTTCGGGAAAGTTGGTCTTCAGGTAGTCCATCACACGGTTGATGCGTCCGCGGAAAGTGGTCTCGTTGGTCTGCGGCGTGCGTCGGCTGCGCACTTCCGTGCCTCCACCCTTAACGGGAGTCTCTGTTTGCACATAGTCATACCATTCACCCAGAAGGATGCCGGCATTGTAGTCATTCGTGCCGGCGAAGATGATGATGGCATCCACCTCCGTGCCTTCAGCTTTCAGTTGTTCAGCCTGGCGCAGCACACCGTCCCACTGGTTGCCGTTCTTGGCATACACATGCGGGGTGATGTCCAGCCACTCGGCCAAGTATTCCCAATAGCACTTCGTGGTGCCGACGTGAATGGAATCGGTGATGGAGTCGCCCAAAAAGGCCACGCGTTTGCCTTTCCAATGGTTGACAAAGATGGATGATTCAGAGTCTGTATTTTTGTCACGGGACACTGCGTCGACAGGAGATGCTGCCAGCGCCACGGCCAGCAGGCAAACGGGAATTTTTAGATACATAGGCATAAATCTACTCTTTAAGATTGTGGTCTTTAGACACAAAGATAAGTAAATAATCTGAAGAGTGTCATCATCATATGCGTTAGAGAGCCTTTCGCTAAATATAAAAAGAAGAATTATGTCCCTCTTTTTCACTGTTCATTTGCGGCGGCCCATCGAAATCGGGGTGAATTCAGTAGTGCCATCGGGGCATTGAGAGATGGAAGTTAGTGGCCGATTAAGAGTGTTATGGTAAATAACTCGTTCATAGCGAGCTAAAAAAGGATATTGAAATGTTTGCAGATTAAGAGAAAAGCCGTACCTTTGCAAGCCGATTATTATCTAGACGTTGTAAAAGTTTAGACTTAAGCGTATTAATGGCCCGTGCGGGTGGTTAGCGCTGCAAGGAAAAAAAGAAGTTTTTTAGTAGTTAACATTTAAAATTTAATTAAGAGTGGATACTTTAAGTTACAAGACCATTTCTGCAAACAAAGCGACTGTGACCAAAGAATGGGTCGTGGTTGATGCTACCGATCAGGTGCTTGGTCGCCTCGGTGCAAAAGTTGCGAAACTGTTGAGGGGCAAGTATAAACCCAACTTTACTCCTCATGTGGATTGTGGTGATAATGTAATCATTATCAACGCAGACAAAGTAAAATTGACAGGGAACAAATGGACGGATCGTGTCTATCTGAAGTTCTCCGGTTATCCTGGTGGTCAGAAGCAATTCTCTCCGGCCGACTTGATGGCTCGTCCCAATGGCGCAGACAAGTTGCTCCGTCACGTAGTGAAGGGCATGTTGCCTAAAAACCGTTTGGGTGCCAAGTTGCTGGGTAACATGTACGTATATGCCGGAAGCGAACACAAACATGAGGCTCAGAGCCCGAAATCAATCGATATCAATTTACTTAAATAATAAAGAATGGAAGTAGTAAACGCATTAGGTAGACGTAAGAGTGCCATTGCCCGCATATACGTCAGCGAAGGTACCGGAAAGATTACTATCAACAAGAGAGAACTTGCACAATACTTTCCGTCATCAATTCTTCAGTATGTCGTGAAGCAACCATTGGAAAAGTTGGGTGTTGCTGAAAAATATGATATAAAAGTAAATCTTTGCGGTGGAGGTTTCACCGGTCAGTCACAAGCTCTTCGTTTGGCCATTGCCCGTGCATTGGTTAAAATCAATCCGGAAGACAAGAAGGCTTTGCGTGCTGAAGGCTTCATGACTCGCGACTCTCGTGAGGTTGAACGTAAGAAACCGGGACGTCCGAAAGCACGTAGAAGATTCCAGTTCAGTAAACGTTGATTTAAGTTCATAAGTTTTTTAGTTTATAAGTTTGATGGTAGCCGAGAGGCTGCTTAAAACTCAAGGACTTAAAAACTCAAGAACTGAACGGCTTAAACTTCGTTTAGTATCTAAACTGTCGAGACTCCCTAAGATTGAGACTACTCGGTGGTTGGTGAAAACAAAAAAGAAAGTAAACGATTTAATAAAAAATACAATGTCAAGAATAACATTTGATACACTTTTGGAAGCCGGTTGCCACTTCGGACACTTGAAAAGAAAGTGGAACCCCGCAATGGCTCCTTATATCTTCATGGAACGTAATGGTATTCACATCATTGACCTCCATAAAACAGTAGCTAAGGTAGACGAAGCTGCCGAGGCGCTGAAGCAAATTGCTAAATCAGGAAAAAAAATCCTGTTTGTTGCTACTAAAAAACAAGCTAAGCAGGTGGTGGCAGACAAAGCTGCCTCTGTAAACATGCCTTATGTAATCGAGCGCTGGCCGGGCGGTATGTTGACCAACTTCCCGACCATCCGTAAGGCTGTGAAAAAGATGACTACCATCGACAAATTGAGCAATGATGGTACGTATGCTAACCTCTCTAAAAGAGAAATCCTCCAAATCTCTCGTCAACGTGCAAAGTTGGAGAAGAATCTCGGTTCTATCGCCGACTTGACTCGCTTGCCGTCAGCTTTGTTCGTTGTTGACGTGATGAAGGAAAACATTGCCGTGCGTGAGGCCAACCGTTTGGGTATCCCTGTGTTTGCTATCGTGGATACGAACTCCAACCCTGACAACATCGACTTTGTAATCCCTGCTAACGACGATGCCAATAAGTCAATTGAGGTCATTCTGGATGCTTGTTGCGGGGCCATCGCCGAAGGTCTGGAGGAAAGAAAAGCAGAGAAAGTTGATATGGAGGCTGCTGGAGAAGCCGCTCCCAAGGCTAGAAAGAAAGGTGCTTCCAAGGCTCGTCTGGACAAATCAACCGAAGAGGCTATCAACGCAGGCAAGGCTGCTGCTTTCGTTAAAGAAGAAGAAGCTTAATTCCTGCACAGGTTTTAAGCGCACTGCATAGACAAGAGTTGAATGTTGAGAGCTGAGAGTTGAGATGTTTCCATCCCTTACTTTCATCTTCAATTTTCAACTCTTATCCTTTTATCCCCTTTGATTATTCATTAACTTAATTAAAATAAGAAAGAATTATGGCTGTAAGTATGGCAGATATTACCAAGCTGCGTAAAATGACCGGAGCTGGTATGATGGACTGCAAAAACGCTTTGACCGAAGCTGAAGGTGATTTCGACAAGGCAATGAAGATTATCCGTGAGAAAGGTAAAGCTGTGGCTGCAAAACGTTCAGACCGCGAAGCTTCCGAAGGATGCGTATTGGTTAAAGTTTCTGACGGATTTGGAGCAATCATCGCTTTGAAATGTGAAACTGATTTCGTAGCTAAGAACGAGGATTTTGTGAAGTTGACCAACGATATTCTGGATGCTGCAATCGCTCACAAGTGCAAGACTTTGGACGAGGTGAAAGCTCTCCCCTTGGGTGACACCAACGTTGAACAAGCTGTTATCGACCGTAGCGGTATCACCGGCGAGAAAATGGAACTCGATGGCTATATGACTATCGAAGCTCCGGTTATCGCTGTTTACAACCACCAAAACAAGAATTTCCTCTGCACAATGGTGGCTTTGAACAAGGCCTTTGAAGGTGTTGACCACATTGGTCACGAAGTGGCAATGCAAGTAGCTGCCATGAACCCGATTGCCATCAGCGAGGCTGATGTTCCGGCAGACGTATTGAATAAGGAAAAAGAAATCGCTGCTGACAAGGCTCGCCAGGAGGGCAAACCCGAAAACATGATTGAGAAGATTGCTATGGGACGCATCGGTAAGTTCTACAAAGAAGTATGTTTGCTGAAGCAAGAATACATCCAAGACGCTAAGATGACCGTGGCTGACTTCTTGAAAGCTGCCGACAAGGATTTGACGGTGACTGCGTTCAAACGCTACACTTTGCGTGCTGAATAATTTCGGCTTATTCCGAAGATTAGAATAAGATTATCAAG
>CAZOKL010000011.1:4449-31561 GCA_964580305.1 uncultured Bacteroides sp. | reverse complement strand
CTTTAATATATTCTATCATAACATATCATTCTAGTTTCGTATTGTTCGTTACAAATATAATGATATTTGTATACTTTTACGGCAAGAAGAAAAAATTAAAAGACATTTGTCAAAAAAAGGCTGCATCGCAATGCACGATGCAGCCTCCTCTTTAATTTCATGTTATAGAATGGAAACAAGGCAACTCTTTAACCTATTATCTCAAGGCTTCTTTTGATGAAATTGTTTAGAGCTTCTCCTTTCAACATGTTGTTTTGCAACAAAGCTAAATCAACCAACTGACGCACTACTTTATTGCCAGCAGCATAAGCCGACAAAATTGTTTCTTTCTTGGTTCTCTCATCAGCCATCTTCTTCTCCACCTCTTCCAGGGCATCTTTGTCGGCTGTCGGAATCTCTTCCGCTTTCTTACCTTCCTGGGCTTTGTGCAGCTCATCATGACGTTTGCCCAGATCAGCCAAAGACTGATTCAGCGGAGTTAAATCTGCGGCACATTCGGTTTCAGAGTTGTTCAACACCTCTTTCACCAGTTTGTTGTCTACATTGATTATCACATTGAACATATCGGGCATTTCACCATAGAAACTCATTCCCGGCTGAATACGAGCCATTTCCTTCATGCGGCGCATATACTCACTTTGAGTAATCAATATAGGCATAATATTCTCACCAAGCGATTGTGCCTCGACATTGAATTCTATTTTCTCCACCTTAGGTAATTGACTACGGAACATTGTTGCCAGCATTTCACGTTTATCAACCTCCAAGTCGGTCGTATGTGCATCATCTTTTGCAATAAGACGATCAATCACATCACTGTCCACACGCGTAAAGCGGCTCTTTTCCATCTTACGCTCCAACAGACTGATGAGAGCAACATCAAGCTGACCGTCCATAAGCAGAACATTGTAGCCCTTATTCTTGGCAGCTTCGATATAGCTATACTGTTCCTCCACATTGTTTGCATACAGATAGACAAGATTACCATCCTTATCTGTCTGTTCACCTTTTATCAGATTCTGATATTCCTCATAAGTGTAATACTTGGAATCTGTGTCTTTCAACAACGCAAACTTGCTTGCTTTGTCATAAAAGTCATCTTCTGTCAACATGCCATAGTGAATGAAGATTTTCAAATCATCCCACTTGGCTTCGAAATCCTTTCGGTCATTCTTGAAGATGGACTGCAAACGGTCGGATACTTTCTTGGATATATAAGTCGAAATCTTCTTCACGTTTGAATCGCTCTGGAGATATGAACGAGACACATTCAGAGGAATGTCCGGCGAATCTATCACACCATGAAGCAATGTCAAGAAATCCGGCACGATACCTTCAACTGAGTCGGTCACATAAACCTGGTTGCAGTATAACTGTATCTTATTCTTCTGCAAATCTATATTACTCTTGATGCGAGGGAAGTAAAGAATACCTGTCAGGTTGAACGGATAGTCCACATTGAGATGAATCCAGAAAAGCGGCTCATCTGACATCGGATAAAGGTCACGATAGAAAGTCTTGTAATCTTCATCTTTCAACTCCGATGGTTTGCGTGTCCACAAAGGAGTCGTGTCGTTGATGATGTTGTCTTCTGCCGTCTCCACTTGTTTCCCGTCCTTCCACTCTTTCTTCTTTCCGAAAGCGACCGGTATCGGCAGGAAGTGACAATATTTTCTCAACAACGATGACAGACGTGCTTCTTCAAGAAATTCACGGCAATCGTCATCTATGTAAAGGATAATATCCGTTCCCCGGTCTTCCTTCTCCGTGCTCTCCAGCGTATATTCCGGGCTGCCGTCACATGTCCACTTCATGGGCTGTGCGTCTTCCTTATAAGAACGAGTAACGAGTTCCACACGCTTGGCCACCATGAAAGCGGAATAAAATCCCAATCCAAAGTGACCGATTATCGCATTTGCATCGTCTTTGTATTTTGCCAGGAAATCATTGGCTCCTGAGAATGCAATTTGATTGATATATTTCTCAATCTCCTCACCTGTCATGCCCAGACCACGGTCAGAAATGGTAATCGTATCCTTGTCCAAGGATACATGAATGGTCAAATCACCTAATTCGCCTTTGCACTCACCCTTTGAGGCAAGCGTCTTCAACTTTTGCGTCGCATCCACAGCGTTGGACACCAACTCACGCAGGAATATCTCATGATCGCTGTATAAGAACTTTTTAATGATGGGGAAAATGTTCTCTGTCGTAACCCCAATATTTCCCTTTTGCATAGTCTTTATGTTATTGTTTTATTTCTTTTTCGTTCAACACGCTTTAATATACAAAAAAAATGCCAGGCACTCAAGCGCCTGACATTTTGACATTATGCAGTTTCACATTCAAACCTCCGCTTCCGCCTCAACAGATTGACGTTCAAACACCAGCTTGTCTTTGTTTGCTTCATCCACCTTGACCACAAGCACACTGCCCGGCTGCGGCTCCTTATTGATAAGCAGCTCTGACAGACCGTCTTCCAGATAAGTCTGGATGGCACGGCGCAACGGACGTGCTCCATACTGGAGGTCAAAACCATGATCGGCTATGAACGATTCGATCTCGTCTGACAAGACCAGTTTGTAACCCAGCAACTCCACACGCTTGATGAGCTCCACCAGTTCCAACTTGACAATGCTACGAATTGCCAGACGGTCAAGTTTATCAAACGTGATAACCTCATCTATACGGTTCAGGAATTCCGGTGCAAACGACTTGTTCAGTGCTTTTTGAATGACTCCACGGGCATATTCCTTGTCATCTTCATCGCGCATTTGGGCAGAAAAGCCCACACCGCGTCCGAAATCTTTCAACTGACGTGTGCCGATGTTTGAAGTCATGATAATCACCGTGTTCCTAAAGTCAATGGTCCGACCATAGCTATCAGTCAGGCGACCTTCGTCCATCACTTGCAAAAGCAAGTTAAAGACATCGCCATGTGCTTTCTCTATCTCATCAAGCAACACGATGGAATATGGGCGGCGACGCACCTTTTCCGTCAGCTGGCCACCTTCTTCATAGCCCACATATCCGGGAGGGGCTCCCACCAGACGGGAGACGGTGAATTTCTCCATGTATTCACTCATGTCGATGCGAATCAGCGCATCGACAGAACCGAACATATACTTGGCAAGTTCTTTGGCCAGCAACGTTTTGCCCACGCCTGTCGGGCCCAGAAAAAGGAACGTGCCGATGGGGCGGTTGGGGTCTTTCAGTCCGACCCGGCTGCGCTGGATGGCACGCACCAGCTTGTCCACGGCTGCATCTTGTGCAATGACTCGTTTCGTCAGTTCTTTGCGCATGCCTTTCAAGCGGACCGTTTCCGCCTGTGCCATCCGCTGCACGGGAACACCCGACATCATCGACACGACATCGGCTATTTGTTCCTCGTCCACCACTTCACGATTGTCCTTCAGGCTTTCCTCCCACACACGTTTCATGTCGTCGAGCTTTACCTGCAATCCTTTCTCTTCATCGCGATAATTGGCCGCCAACTCATAATTCTGAGCTTTTACGGCCCCCATCCGGAGTTGCTTCAGCTGGTCAATCCGCTTCTCCTGTTCCTCTATCTCCTTCGGGACGGTTATGTTGGTCAGATGCACGCGCGAGCCTGCCTCATCCATCGCATCAATGGCCTTGTCCGGGAAATTGCGGTCGGAAATGTAGCGTTCGGCCAACTTGACACATGCCTCCAGAGCCTCCGGAGTGTAGGTCACATTGTGATGATCTTCATATTTATCCTTTATATTATTCAATATCTGCAAAGTCTCCTCAGCCGTTGTCGGCTCCACGATGACTTTCTGGAAACGGCGTTCCAAGGCACCGTCTTTTTCGATGCTTTTGCGATATTCATCCAGCGTCGTGGCCCCGATGCACTGTATCTCTCCGCGGGCCAATGCCGGCTTGAGCATATTGGCCGCATCCATCGAGCCCGGAGCCGAGCCTGCTCCCACGATGGTGTGAATTTCGTCAATGAAGAGTATCACATTGGGATTGTCTTTCAGCTCTTTGAGAATGCCGCGAATGCGCTCTTCAAACTGACCGCGATATTTCGTTCCGGCCACGACGGAAGTCATGTCAAGCGAAACAATCCGCTTGTCGAACAAGATGCGCGATACTTTCTTTTCAACAATGCGCAGGGCCAGTCCCTCCACGATGGCAGACTTTCCCACCCCCGGTTCGCCAATCAGCACCGGATTGTTTTTCTTGCGACGGCTCAATATCTGGGCCAGACGCTCTATTTCCTTCTCGCGCCCCACCACCGGGTCAAGGCGACCCAACTCGGCAGCCTTCGTCAAGTCCATGCCAAACATGTCGATTGTCGGCGTGTCGTTGACCGAACGCCGCGTCTGTGTTTGCGGCCCCGGAGAAGCGTTCCCGGAATTGCTGTTTGCAGAAGAAGCCTGTCCGGGCATGTCTTCCTCCTCTTCGTCATAGCCGCTCATTCCGGCACTGACATCCGCCTGCTTCAATGACAACTCTTCAAACACGAGCGCATAGGTCACGTCATTCCTTTCCAACACTTGTGCTGCCAAGTTGTCATGCTGCTTTAAGATGGCTAACAGCAGGTGCTCGTCGCCCACCACCTCTTTTTTCAACAGCCGGGCTTCAAGAATGCCTAAACGCAGTATGCGTGCACTTACCTCGCTGAGCATAATCTCGTTAAACGTACTTGTATTGCGAAATGAAAGTTGAGTCTCATCCTTCCTTATGCATACTTCAAGCTCATTCTTTACGCCTTCAATGTTGACATACAGCTTGTTACGCAACACATCCATGGCCTTTCCCGAGCCTTCTTTAAACAGGCCCAGCAACAGATGTTCCGGCCCCACATGGTTACTGTGAAGACGGATAGCCTCTTGCTTGCTATACACTAGGATTTCAGATACTTTCTGTGAAAATTGGTTGCTCATAGCCTTTTTACCTCTCATACTGTTCTGATTGCAAATATAGGGATTTTTCAATGCCTCCCATCTATTTTTCATTATATATAACAAATAACATACCAAATTCGTGAAAAGAAGGCCAAACGAAGAACAAAAAAAGACTTTCACATATCAAAAGCAGGATGAAAAAGGCGAGGCCAAAACCCGCTCATACGGGCCATAGACTCCGCCCGACCACGGAAAGGAGGCCGTGTCCGGACGGAGTCTTTTCCGTAGTCGGGCGGCCTCATTTCCGTGGTCAGCTTTCATCCAGGGTATCTGCATGGATGGATTGAACACGCAAAGAATCAGCATCTTACCATCTTATCACGATGACATGCCGGACTTTCATCTTTCAAACTGCATCCATTTTTAATTCATTTCTGAAGAAATGCAAAACACAGAGACTCTGAAAACGCCTCATCAAGAAAAACCGGGGATTGCCATCGTTTCCTATTTTATCATTCTTTTTCAAAACATGGCATGCCAATCTCCGAAAATCCGACCGACACACTTCCAGCTTCCCGGGAGAAACAGACACGATGCCCGCGTCCCGATTTCTTGCAAGAGGAAGCCGCAAACTCCGGCAAAACTTTTCCGAAGAGGGATTGCTGTTTTTAGGACGAAAAATTCGCCATTTCGTAAATTTGTCGTATTTTAGCATGAATTTTACGAGATGTATAATTAATATTCATTTAAATGCTTGAACAAGACAGAATTATAAAGATTAACATCGAAGAGGAAATGAAGACTTCATACAT
The DNA here is from genome assembly GCA_964580305.1 of uncultured Bacteroides sp. Classification (GTDB taxonomy): domain Bacteria; phylum Bacteroidota; class Bacteroidia; order Bacteroidales; family Bacteroidaceae; genus Phocaeicola_A. Next base: position 25,875 of record CAZOKL010000011.1, on the reverse strand, counting down.
TGACTACTCCATGTCAGTCATTGTAGCAAGAGCCCTCCCGGATGTAAGAGATGGTTTCAAACCTGTACATCGCCGTATCTTGTACGGAATGATGGAACTGGGCAACACCTCCGACAAGCCCTATAAAAAATCTGCCAGAATCGTCGGCGAAGTGCTTGGTAAGTATCACCCCCACGGCGATTCTTCCGTATACGGTGCTTTGGTTCGTATGGCACAAGAGTGGGCCATGCGCTATCCGTTGGTTGACGGACAAGGCAACTTCGGCTCGGTGGATGGCGACAGCCCGGCAGCCATGCGTTACACAGAAGCCCGCCTGAAGAAGCTGGGCGAAGAAATGATGCAGGATCTTTATAAGGAAACCGTTGATTTCACTGACAACTTCGACGGAACACTGAAAGAACCCACCGTCATGCCCACACGCATCCCCCAACTGCTCATAAACGGCGCTTCGGGCATCGCCGTGGGAATGGCAACCAACATCCCGCCACATAATCTTTCCGAAGTTATCGACGCTTGTGTGGCATACATTGAAAATAATGACATCGACACCGATGGACTGATGCAATATGTAAAAGCTCCGGATTTCCCGACCGGAGGTTACATCTACGGCATCAACGGCGTACACGAAGCCTATGAGACGGGCCGCGGACGCATCGTCATGCGAGCCAAAGCCGAAATTGAAAGCGGCGACACGCATGACAAAATCATCGTCAACGAAATTCCCTACAACGTCAATAAAGCCGAGCTCATCAAAAGCATTGCCGATTTGGTGAACGAAAAGAAAATCGACGGCATATCCAATGTCAATGATGAGTCAGACCGTGAAGGTATGCGCATCGTCATCGACGTAAAACGCGATGCCAATGCCAGCGTTGTATTGAACAAACTGTTCAAGATGACTGCCCTGCAATCATCATTCAGCGTAAACTGCATTGCGCTCGTACACGGTCGTCCCAAGACCCTCAGCTTGAAAGATTGCATCAAAAACTTCGTTGAGCATCGCCACGAGGTGGTCATCCGTCGCACGAAATTCGACCTGCGCAAGGCACAAGAACGTGCACACATCCTTGAAGGTCTGGTCATCGCATTGGACAATATCGACGAGGTGGTAAGCATCATCCGTGCAGCCAAAACGCCCAACGATGCCATCAACGGCTTGATGGCCCGATTCAGTTTGAGCGAAATACAGGCACGCTCCATCGTGGAAATGCGCCTGCGCCAACTCACCGGACTGATGCAAGACCAGCTCCACGCAGAATACGAAGACATCAAGCGCCAAATAGCCTACTTCGAAAGCATCCTTTCAGACGACGAAATGTGTAAGAAGGTCATCAAAGATGAACTGATTGAGGTGAAAGAAAAACACGGTGATGCACGCCGCACGGAAATCGTGTACTCGTCTGAGGAGTTCAACCCTGAAGACTTTTATGCCGATGATGAAATGGTCATCACCATCTCTCACATGGGCTATATCAAACGCACGCCGCTTGCCGATTTCCATGCACAAAACCGTGGCGGCATAGGTGCGAAGGGCAGCGACACACGCGATGCCGACTTCGTGGAAAACATCTATCCGGCCACCATGCATAACACCATGCTCTTCTTCACCAAGAAGGGTCGCTGCTATTGGCTCAAGGTCTACGAAATTCCAGAAGGTTCCAAGAACTCCAAAGGACGTGCCATCCAGAATCTGCTCAACATTGACTCAGATGACATGGTTACAGCTTTCATCCGCGTGAAAGCCCTCAATGATCCTAACTTTATCAACAATCATTATCTGCTCTTCTGCACCAAACATGGCACCATCAAGAAAACATGTCTGGAGCAATACTCCCGCCCGCGCCAAAACGGAGTGAACGCCATCAACCTTGTTGAAGACGACAGCGTGATAGAAGTCCGCATGACCAATGGCAACAACGACATCATCATTGCCAACCGCAACGGACGCGCCATCCGTTTCCACGAAAGCACAGTCCGTGAAATGGGCCGTACAGCAACCGGTGTAAGAGGTATTACACTCGATGATGACGGAAGTGACGAAGTGGTAGGCATGATTTGCATCAAGAATCCGCAAAAAGAATCCATCATGGTGGTTTCCGAACAAGGTTACGGCAAACGTTCCGACTTGGAAGACTACCGTAAAACCAACCGAGGCGGGAAGGGTGTAAAAACGCTGAACATCACAGAAAAGACAGGCAAACTTGTTGCCATCAAATCGGTGACTGACGAGAACGACCTTATGATTATCAATAAATCAGGTATCACCATCCGTTTAAAAGTGGCAGATGTGCGTATCATGGGACGTGCCACCCAAGGTGTTCGCCTTATCAACCTTGAAAAGCGTAACGACCACATTGCGTCTGTTTGCAAAGTGAACACCGACAACGACAACAACGAGAACATGATAAACAACAATGAAAACCAAGAATCATATACAACCACTGAATAACTATTAATTATCAAATCATTATGAAAAAAGTATTATTTTCCGTAGCATTAGTCATGGCTTCGTGTGTTGCCTTTGGGCAAACGAAAAATGTCAGAGAAGCCAAAAGACAAGCCGATGCAAAGAATTTTGCTGAAGCAGAACAATTAATCAACTCGGCCTTGGAACACGAAGAAACAAAAAACCAAGCAAGCACATGGGATGCAGCCGGATACATCCAACAGAAGATTAACGAAGACGAGAATACCAAAGCGTATTTAAAACAATCCTTCGACACCATCAAAATGTATAACAGCATCTACAAGATGTTTGAATACTTCACAAAATGTGATGAGTTGGAACAAATCCCTAATGAAAAGGGCAAAGTCAGAATCAGATATAGAAAAACGAATGCTGCTACTATGGAACAGAATCGTCCTAATCTGATCAACGGCGGTGTGCTCTACTTCAACCAAGGCAATGACGCCGAAGCCTACAAGTATTTTAGCATGTACATTGATTCTGCCGAATATCCGATGCTTCAAGAAGCCAACATCGCTGCAACCGATACTCTGATGCCAATTATTGCCTATTATACATCATTGGCTGCTTTCAAAATGGCTCAAGAAGCAGAAGAGAAAGACAAGGTTACAGCTGAGAAAGAATATCAAAACGTGCTGAAATATGTTGATTTGGCTTCCCAGGACAAAGAGAATGGTAAATTTGCCATTGAATTCAAATCCTCGTCCTACAAAGCTCTTGGAGATACCATAAAGTGGATAGAATCACTGCAAGAAGGCATGCAGAAATTTCCAGAGTATCCTTTCTTTTTCGGAAATCTGATTGACTACTATTCCAACTCAGGAAAATTTGCAGAAGCTATCCAATTCGCTGATGACATGATTGCAAAGAACGGCGACTCAGACTTCTACCAATATGTAAAAGGATACTTGTATCAAAACATAAAAGACTATGATAATGCCATCAATGCTTACAAACAAGCCATCGCTCTGAATCCAAGCTATACCGAAGCTTATTCAAACCTTGGTCTGTGCTATTGCCAGCAGGCCATTGCTTATGGCGAAACTGCTGTTTCCAACATTGACGACCCCAAGTATCAAGAAGAGCAAGCCACAATTAAAAAGTTCTATGAAGAAGCTAAACCTTATTACGAAAAGGCACGCGAACTGGCTCCGGACAAGAAAGATTTGTGGCTCAACGGTCTATACACCATCTACTACAAACTTAACATGGGTGACCAATTCAAAGAAATTGAAAAGCTAATGCAATAAGATTTTTCCAAACAAACATAAATGTCGTGTGTGGTGAGGTAAACAACTCACTACACGCGGCTTTCACATAGCAACTCTACAACCCACAAAAAAGGAATTAGAGAGAACAATTATAACAGTTTTTCATCAATACATTAACCCCACACAAGAGAGAGTATGCAAAAAACAATCATAGACTGGTAAATTTCTTACTGATCGTTTCCAATTTTTACGTATACTTTTTATCTGGTAAATTTCATACATTCATAAAAAATTAATACCATGCAATTAAATGCATCCTGCATCCTGATGACCATAGCTATGCTATCGCTCAATGGATGTCAAGAAACTCAATTTGAGAAAGAAAACAATAGTGTCGCATCCTCAAACACTGAAGTATCATTCACCTGCCAAATCCTATCAAGAGTTATCGAAGACACATGGGAGATTGAAGACAACATCGGTGTTTTCATGTTTAGCAGCGGAACAGACTTGTCCGACGAGAATATTATCAACAGCGCAGCCAACATGAAATACACATATACGAATGAAAGCAAATTTCAGCCGTCAACAGACAATGACCGCATGTATTACCCTGCAAAAGAAGCCGTGGATTTTATCGCTTATTACCCATACAAAGCCGTTGAAAATTATAACATCAACATCGACCTCACCAGACAACAAGATCCGGCAGCCATAGACTTGCTTTACAGCAACAACCTGACTAACATCACCACTACAAACGAAGCTCAGACGCTGACATTCAAACACAAACTATCAAAACTCATTTTCCACATCAAAAATGGAGAAGGCATGGAAAATGAAGAGTTGGAAGATATCAGTGTCCTCATCAAAAACATCCCCTCGCAAACTTCATTCAATCTGGCTTCGGAAACAATAACTCCTGACGAAACTTCGACAAAAGACATCCAAGCACTTGTGAACGAGACAACGGCATATGCCATTGTCTGCCCGGGAGAATCAAATGGCAAAGAAATCTCGGTCATCTTGCCTTCCGGAGAATTTAAGTTCCAGACCTCAAATGAAAGCATGAATTGGGAAAGCGGATATCAATACACCTATTCATTGATTTTAAACAAGAACAACAACACTCCGACACTGGAAGCCGAAATCGAGCCGTGGATTGACGGTAAAGGGGAAGACCTGGAAAATTCGGAAAATGACGATATAGCCTTGGTCTGGGATGGACAAACAGCAGACACCAACTGGTATAACAATACAGACACTGAGTTTGTTTTGTCCAATGCCAACGAACTGGCCGGACTTGCAGAATTGGTAAACGCCGGGAACGACTTTAATGGAAAATCCATTACACTGACCAAAGACTTAAATTTAAACAATCATCATTTCACCACCATCGGAAACAAAGAATACCCCTTTGCCGGAACATTCAATGGAAATCAAAAACAAATTTTCGGATATAACCCACAACAGACAGAAGAAAACTACATCGTGTCGCTATTTGGTGCAAACAAGGGAACCATCAAAAACATCATCATTACCGGCAGTGGAGAAATTGATTACCAAGACACCAAATCTTTCAATGTGGGAAACATTGTGGGCTATAATGAAAACATTGTCGAAGGATGCCGCAGTTACGTAAAAGTCAAACTTGCAGTGACAGGCAGCAACGACATAGAAATTGCTTTGGGAGGCATTGTCGGCGTCAACACAGGCAACATCTCAAACTGCCAGAATTATGGTGTCCTGGAATATACAACGGACAATGAGCTTGCCACGACATTCATGGGAGGCATTGTCGGACTTCAGAAAAACGGCACCATCAGCCAGTGTGAGAACAATCAGAACCTGAAGGCCAAAGGCTCCACAATTTCGCTTGGCGGCATCTGCGGAGAGCGCTACCTCAACAGTGACGAAGAAGAAAAAATCACATCCAGCATACTTACGTGCAACAACTATGGCGACATCACGCTTTCTGAGATAACCGACAAAGGATTCACTGGCGGCATCATCGGCAGAGTCAACAACTGGACAGACATCAACTCCTGCAACAACCTTGGAAACATATCCGCGGCATCAACCGCAGAAGAAAGCATTGTCTATGCCGGAGGCATTGCAGGCAGAGCTACCAGATGCACATTCAGAAACAGCCAAAACAACGGACACATACAGAGCATAAGCGACACAAGCACGAACTATATCTGCGGAGGCGGCATCTGTGCCTACCTGACGACCGACAGTGAAATCCACACCTCCACACATGCAACCGAAGCAACGGTGACATCAAGCGGTTATCAAGGAGGCATCTGCGGCTATCTCTCAACGTCCAAAGAGCACGTCATTGTCTACGGCTGCAACTACAATCTCGGGACACCCAAGAAGTGGATTGGCTCGGCTGAGGGAAACAATTACACAGACGGTGTGAATCAAGAAACACACGAGGATGAATAACCCCCGTTAACACCATGCACAACGGCCTTCCTTTCCGCTCATGAGCGGCCTCCTTTCCGGCCACGCCTACCCTCCTTTCCGTGCACGGGCGGAAAGGAGGGCAGGCAGGCGTGCAAAGCATGGCAGGCGCAGCCATGACCAGACACACCCACATCCTTTCACTTGCAAGTGATAACATTTTGTCATAATTTGTCCTAAGACTTTCTCTTTTCCATAACATTTTTAGGCCACTACGCCGAAAGGCATTACCTTTGTCAATCCTTAATACAGACTTAAATTTGCTATAAAGAGACATGAATAAAATCATTGCAAAAGAACAATTCTCCGAAAAGGTGTTCAAGTTTGAGGTGGAGGCACCCTTGATTGCCAAATCACGCAAAGCGGGACACTTCGTCATCATACGTGTCGGAGAAAAGGGCGAGCGCATGCCCTTGACCATTGCCGGAGCAGACCCGGTGAAAGGAACCATTACGCTGGTGGTGCAGAAAGTCGGCCTGTCATCGACCCGATTCTGTGAGCTCAATGTGGGCGATGAAGTGACAGACATCGTCGGCCCGCTGGGACAAGCAACACACATTGAACGCTTTGGCACGGTGGTATGTGCGGGCGGCGGTGTCGGCATAGCCCCTATGTTGCCCATCATCCAGGCATTGAAAGCAGCCGGAAATCGCGTGATTTCGGTGCTGGCCGGACGCTCCAAAGACCTCATCATTCTGGAAGACGAAGTGCGCCGGAGCTCTGATGAAGTCATCATTATGACCGACGACGGTTCATACGGACGCAAAGGTTTGGTGACAGAAGGGGTGGAAAGTGTCATCAAGCAGGAAAAGGTGGACAAATGTTTCGCCATCGGGCCTGCCATCATGATGAAGTTCGTCTGTCTTCTGACCAAGAAATATGACATTCCGACCGACGTTTCACTCAACACCATCATGGTCGACGGAACGGGCATGTGCGGTGCATGCCGCATCACCGTGGGCGGAAAAACGAAGTTCGTCTGCGTGGACGGCCCGGAGTTCGACGGACACCAGGTGGACTTCGACGAAATGCTGAAACGTGCCGGAGCCTTCAAAAAGGCGGAACAGGAAGAGATGGAGCACTACAACATTGAACATGAACACCAGACTGACAAGCATCAGGAGGAGAGAAACGCTCCCTGGCGCGAGGCACTGCGCAAAAGCATGAAGCCCAAAGAACGCACGGCCATCCCGCGCGTGGTGATGCCGGAGCTGGACCCTGAATATCGTTCACACAGCCGGAAAGAAGAGGTGAACAAGGGATTGACAGCCGAACAGGCCATGACCGAAGCCAAGCGTTGCCTGGACTGTGCAAACCCGACCTGCATGACGGGCTGCCCGGTCAACATCAACATCCCCGGATTCATCAAGAACATTGAGCGCGGAGAGTTTCTCGAAGCGGCACGCATCCTGAAGGAAACAAGTGCCCTGCCGGCCGTTTGCGGACGTGTCTGCCCGCAGGAGAAACAATGTGAAGCACACTGCATCCATCTCAAGATGGGCAAACCGGCTGTGGCCATCGGCCATCTGGAACGCTTTGCTGCCGACTATGAACGAGAAAGCGGCAAAATGGCCATCCCGCACATTGCCGAGAAAAACGGCATCAAGGTGGCCGTTATCGGGTCAGGCCCTGCCGGACTGTCGTTTGCCGGCGACATGGTCAAGCTGGGATATGACGTGACGGTGTTCGAAGCCCTGCATGAAATCGGAGGTGTACTGAAGTATGGCATTCCCGAATTCCGCCTGCCAAACAAGATTGTCGACGTGGAAATTGAAAATCTCGGCAAGATGGGCGTACGCTTCGTGAAAGACTGCATCGTGGGCAAGACCATCAGTGTGGACGACCTCAAGGCCGACGGCTTCAAAGGCATCTTCGTGGCTTCCGGAGCCGGACTGCCCAACTTCATGAACATCCCCGGCGAAAATTCCATCAACATCATGTCGTCAAACGAATACCTGACGCGCGTGAACCTCATGGATGCTGCCAGCGAAGACAGCGACACACCCATCACCTTTGGCAAGCACGTGGCCGTCATCGGTGGCGGAAACACGGCCATGGACTCCGTGCGCACGGCACGCCGTCTGGGAGCAGAACGGGCAATGATTATCTATCGCCGCTCGGAATCCGAGATGCCCGCACGGCTCGAAGAGGTGAAACACGCCAAAGAAGAAGGAGTGGAATTCATCACCCTGCACAATCCCATCGAATACATTGCCGACGAACACGGCGCCGTGAAGCAGGTAGTCCTCCAGAAGATGGAACTGGGAGAGCCCGATGCTTCCGGACGACGCAGCCCGGTGCCCATCCCCGGCGCGACGGAAACCATCGACATCGACATGGCCATTGTCAGCGTAGGCGTATCGCCCAATCCCATCGTCCCGCATTCCATCTCCGGACTCGAGCTCGGACGCAAGGGCACCATTGCCGTCAATGACGACATGCAATCGTCCATCCCCACCATTTATGCCGGCGGTGACATCGTGCGCGGCGGAGCCACTGTCATCCTGGCCATGGGCGACGGACGCCATGCTGCCGCTGCCATGCACCGGCAGTTGAGCGGACAATGACCCACACACACGCCAAAGACACCTCCCCGCCGACGGAACGGCACGCACGCCGTCTGCCGGCGGGGAGCCTTTTTTTCGCCGGCCGATGCCGAATTTATCACCCACGGCCCTGCTTCTATCAAAGGATTTTCCTACATTTGCCCAGCTAACTCTAAAGCAGTGACTCATGAACTATACAATCCAAACCAATGCTTCCGGCACACGAAGCATGGAAATCTCTGACGAACACTTGATGACAATCCGCAAATATGCCCTCTTCGAGCATCTGATTGACAGCAATGGCATCGTGGACGAAGGCGTGCTCGACAAACTGAAACTCAACGTCCGCTCACTCATCGCATCGGCCGAGTGCGAATGCAAAGACCTGCTCGACCTCTGCATCGACGTCATCTATCACAACAACATGAAGGCATTCGGACTCAACGCGCTGGCCAACCTCTACAAAACGTGGAGCGAACAGCACCCGCAAACGGAAGCCTGACCCCCTGACAACACCACACATAATGACGGAACACCGACTCACCGACTGGCTGCCGACAACCAAGAAGGAAGTGGAACTGCGCGGATGGGACACGCTCGACGTCATCCTCTTCAGCGCCGATGCCTACGTTGACCACCCCTCGTTTGGCGCAGCCGTCATCGGACGCATACTCGAGGCGGAAGGACTCCGTGTGGCCATTGTCACACAACCCAACTGGCGCGACGACTTGCGCGACTTCAAGAAGCTGGGCCGACCCCGCCTTTTCTTCGGCGTGGCACCGGGGTGCATGGACTCGATGGTCAACAAATACACCGCCAACCGAAGGCTGCGCTCCGAAGATGCCTACACACCCGACGGGCGGCATGACCTGCGACCGGAATACCCCACCATCGTCTACACACAGGCCGTCAAGCGTTTCTATCCCGACACACCCGTTGTGCTCGGTGGCATTGAAGCATCCATGCGGCGCGTGACCCACTATGACTACTGGCAGGAACGGCTGCGGAAGTGCATCCTGGCCGACTCCGGAGCCGACCTGCTTGTCTATGGCATGGGCGAACGACCCGTTGCCGAACTTTGCCGCAGGATGCTGGCACAGCTGACAGACGGCGAAGCATTCTCCCTGCACACGCACACCCTCCCGACCGACACGCCCCAGACGGCCTGCCTCGTGCAGCCGGAATGTGTGCCGGGAGGCATACGTCCGGACGACATCGTGCTCCACTCACACGAAGAATGCCTTGCCGACCGGAAGAAGCAGGCCGCGAACATACGCCACGTGGAGGAGGAATCAAACCGGATGGAAGCGCGGCGCATCCTCCAGGCCGTGGACGAGCGCATCGTGGTTGTCAACCCTCCCTATCCGCCCATGACGCAGGCCGAGCTCGACCACTCGTTCGACCTTCCCTACACGCGCCTCCCACACCCGAAATACAAAGGCAAACGCATCCCGGCCTATGAGATGATTAAATTCTCCGTGAACATCCATCGCGGATGCTTCGGAGGGTGCGCCTTCTGCACCATCTCGGCCCATCAGGGAAAATTCATCACCAGCCGGAGCAAGGAAAGCATCCTGCGCGAGGTCAGGGCCATCACCCGGATGCCGGACTTCAAGGGCTATCTTTCCGACCTCGGAGGCCCGTCGGCCAACATGTATGGGATGGGCGGGCGCGACACCGGCCGCTGCCGCCGATGCAGCCGGCCCTCGTGCATCCACCCGCGAATCTGCCCGAACCTGAACACCGACCACCGTCCGCTGCTTGACATCTACCGTTCTGTCGACGCCCTGCCGGGCATCCGCAAGAGCTTCATCGGCAGCGGCGTGCGCTATGACCTGCTGCTTCACCGCACGGGCGAAGAGGCGCTTGACCGCGGCACGCGCGAATACACGCAGGAACTCATCTGCCACCACGTGAGCGGACGCCTGAAAGTGGCCCCGGAACACACCGCGGCACACGTGCTCCGCCTCATGCGCAAGCCGGAGTTCGACCAGTTCCTTGCCTTCAAACGCCTCTTTGACCGCATCAACAGCGCACACGGCCTGCGCCAGCAGCTCATCCCCTACTTCATTTCCAGCCATCCCGGCTGCACGGAGGCAGACATGGCCGAGCTGGCCGTCATCACCCGCCGGCTGGATTTCCACCTGGAGCAGGTGCAAGACTTCACGCCCACGCCCATGACCATCAGCACCGAGATGTGGTACACGGGGCATCATCCCTACACGCTCGAACCGGTTTTCTCCGCCCGGACGCCGCGCGAGAAGCTGGCCCAGCGCATGTTTTTCTTCTGGTACAAGCCGGAAGAGCGCGCCCGCATCACGGCCGAGCTGCGGCGCATCGGTCGTCCCGACCTCATTGACAAGCTCTATCGGGGCTGACCGCCGGCAGTCTGTCCGCCCGTGCCTCCCCGTCTGTCGCCCTGTTCACGGGCATGCAGGCGCGGGGGCACGGGCGTTTTTGTGTGCAGACATGAGCATGAACGCAGGAAATCTCCCCCGTGATGATGAAAAAAGACGGGCGTGCCGGCGCAGACACATGTACATATATCGCGTCATCACATGTACATGTAATTGCGTAACACATGTACATGTCACACCCCACACACCGCGGTGTTTCCAAAGAAAGATGCCGCAGACGATGCAGGAAAACAGTCAGGAATCTGCATCATCTGCGGCATCCGCCTCAAAAAAACAAGGCAAAAAGCCGGCACAGGAAGGTCAGGATGCGGGCATGCTCATGACCTCGCGCAGGATGGAGGCCGCCTTCTCCACCGAATCGGCCCCCTGCACCACCATGCTGCGCTTGCCGTTCTGCTCGCGCAGGTTGCAGATGCGCGGGTGGCGGCCCATGTAGGCAATGATTTTTCCGAAGGCCTCGCTCTGGAAGTAGGGGCTGTCGGGGTTGCTGACGAAATAGAGGCTCATGCGGCCTGCCTTGAGGAATATGCGCTCGACGCCCAGGCGTTTCCCCATGCGGCGCAGGGGGACGATTTTGAGCAGCTCCTCACTCTCGCGGGGGAGCGGGCCGAAGCGGTCTTCAAGACGGCGGCGGTAGGCCTCGACGTCACTGTCGAGTTCCAGGCCGTCCAGCTCGCGATAGAGGAGCATGCGCTCGCTGCTGCTGGGCACATAGTTGTCGGGAAAGAGCAGTTCGAGGTCGCTCTCGAGCGTGCACTCGGCCACGAAGTCCTCGCCGCCGAGCCGTGCCTCGCCCGTGGCAGCGGCCTGCGCGTCGGCCTCGTAGAGCGAGGCAAACTCGTCGTTCTTCAGCTCTGCGACGGCTTCGGCCAGAATTTTCTGGTAGGTCTCGTAGCCCAGGTCGGCAATGAAGCCGCTCTGCTCGGCGCCGAGCAGGTTTCCGGCACCGCGTATGTCGAGGTCTTGCATGGCGATGTGGATGCCGCTGCCCAGGTCGGAGAAGTTCTCGATGGCCTGAAGACGGCGGCGCGACTCGGTGGGAAGCGTCGGGAGCGGCGGGGCGAGCAGGTAGCAGAAGGCTTTTTTGTTGCTTCTGCCCACACGGCCACGCATCTGATGCAGGTCGCTGAGGCCGAAATTCTGCGCCTGGTTGATGATGATGGTGTTTGCATTGGGTATGTCGATGCCACTCTCGATGATGGTTGTCGCGATGAGGACGTCATAGTCATAGTTGACAAAGCTCATGATGACGCGCTCCAGCTCGTCGGGCGGCATCTGCCCGTGGCCTATGCAGACACGCGCGTCGGGCACAAGCCGTGTGACCATCGTGCGGAGTTCCTCCAGGTTGCTGATGCGGTTGTTCACAAAAAAGACTTGTCCGTTGCGGCTCATCTCAAAGTTGACGGCCTCGGCGATAATCTCTTCGTTGAACGTATGCACCTCGGTCTGCACCGGATAGCGGTTGGGCGGCGGCGTCTGGATGACAGACATGTCGCGTGCTCCCATGAGTGAGAATTGCAGCGTGCGGGGGATGGGTGTGGCCGTCATGGTGAGCGTGTCGACGTTCACCTTCAGCTGCTTGAGCTTTTCCTTCACGGCCACGCCGAATTTCTGCTCCTCGTCAATGATGAGCAGGCCGAGGTCATTGAAATGAACATCCTTGCCAATGAGGCGGTGTGTGCCCACGAGGATGTTGATTTCGCCCTCTTTCAGCTCCTTCAGTATGCGCCGCGCATCGGCCGGCTTGCGGGCCCGTGTGAGATAGTCGACACGGCACGGGAAGTTCTTCAGCCGGTCGCGGAAGGTGCAATAGTGCTGATAGGCCAGGACAGTCGTGGGCACGAGCACGGCCACCTGCTTGTTGTCACACACGGCCTTGAATGCTGCACGCACGGCCACCTCGGTCTTTCCGAACCCGACGTCGCCACACACAAGTCGGTCCATCGGGCGGCCTTTCTCCATGTCGGCCTTCACCTCCTGCGTTGCCTTGAGTTGGTCGGGGGTGTCTTCATAGAGAAAACTTGCCTCCAGCTCGTGCTGGAGGAAGGAGTCGGGACTGAAGCTGAAGCCTTTCTCCTCACGGCGGCGTGCATACAGGCGGATGAGGTCGCGGGCAATGTCTTTAATCTTGGTCTTGGTCTTCTCCTTGAGCTTCTCCCATGCCCCGGTGCCGAGCTTGTTCAGGCGGGGAGGTTCGCCCTCCTTGCCCTTGTATTTGGAAATCTTATGCAGTGCGTGGATGGAGACAAACACCTCTCCTCCGTTTTGATAGACGAGCTTGATGACCTCCTGCGTGCTGTTTCCGTTGGGGATGCGGACAAGTCCCGCAAAGCGCCCGATGCCGTGGTCGATGTGCACGACGTAGTCGCCCGTCTCGAATTGGTTGAGTTCCTTCAGCGAGAGGGCCACCTTGCCACTGCGTGCCTTGTCACTCTTGAGATTATACTTGTGGAAGCGGTCGAATATCTGATGGTCGGTGAAGAAGCAGATGTGCAGGTTGTGGTCGGTGAAGCCTTCGTGAAGCGTGCGGTCCACGGGTGTGAATGGGATGTTGTCGCCACGTTCGTCGAAGATGGCACGCAAGCGGTCGGTCTGCTTCACGCTGTCAGACAATATATATAAGGTATAGTGCTTGGCAAGAAATTCCTTCAACACGGAGGAGACCATATCGAAATTCTTGTGGAAGATGGGCTGCATCTCGGTGGAGAAACGCAGTGTGGCGTCGGGTGTCCCCGTGGGTTTATGACCGAACTCCACACGGCGGAAGTCCAACGCCCGGCGTGAAAATTCATCGCCCGAGGCCGTTGCCGGCATGACCACACGGTCTGCGCCCTGTTCTTCTGCCAGTGCCACGGCTGCCTGGGGCGACACCGTTTCTGCATGCACGGACGACACTTTCTCGCGCACCCAGTGGAAATCTTTCAGCCAGAGCATGGTGTCGGCAGGAAGAAAGTCGAGCAGTTGCACCTCGTCGGCATCGGCATTGTCCAACTCGGGCACAATGGATGCGTCCGGACGCTTCTCCTTGGACAGCTGACTCTCAACTTCAAACGTGCGGATGCTGTCCACTTCGTCACCAAAGAAGTCAATGCGGTAAGGACACTCCGAAGAGAAAGAAAAAACATCGAGAATGCTGCCGCGCACGGCATATTGCCCCGGCTCATACACATAGTCCACACGCTCAAAGCCGAAGTCTGCCAGCGTCTTGGCCACCTGCACCGGGTCATAAGACTTGCCTGCCTCCAGAAAAAGCGTACGTTCGGAGAGCCGTTTCCGTGACACGACTTTCTCGGCCAGAGCTTCCGGATAGGTCACGATGCACACAGGCGAAGCGTCTTTCCCCAAGCGGCTCAAGGCCTCGGTGCGCAAGATTTCATTGGCAGAATCTTTCTGACCGTACTTGATGGCGCGCCGATAGGCCGATGGAAAGAAGAGAACGTCATCGTCTCCATTGATTTGCGTGAGGTCGTGATAAAAATACCCGGCCTCCTCCAAATCGTTCAGAATGCAGACAAGCGTCTGGCGTTTCTGACGAATGAATGACGAGAGAAACAACGGCGTGGACGAAGCACAAAGCCCCTCCAAAAATATTGTTCGGGTGGATTTTTTCTCACAGAGTGCGATGAAAGCCCGTATGTTCGGATGACTTTCATAAACAGCTTGCAGTTCCTGTATGTTCATAGGTTAATCCTGAATGATGCGCAAAAGTACGCAAAAAATCGTTTTCAGACATTTCCGTCAGCCCATATTCGCCTTGCGGTGACCGTGCTTCAACATCCCTTCATAAGTGTGTCGGCTGACAGGGCTACTTCACTCTGCCGCCCGCAAGCTGCAAAAGTGGCGCGAAAAGCCGGATTTCGTGCATCGGAAGCCACGGTCGCAGGCGCACCGGATGCATGTCAGGAAAAAAACGCAGACAGAGAACGGGTGAAAAGAATAATATTTGCTAACAGGCACTCGTCCCAACCGGCTTTTTCACTTACTTTGTATCCGAAACAACTCATATACTAACCTTATTTAATCCATTGACAGAATTATGATAAACAGATTTGTCCTCAATGAAGTGTCCTACTTCGGTCCTGGCGCACGCGAAGTGCTGCCCCAGGAAGTGAAACGTCTCAACCTGCACAAAGCTTTCGTGGCCAGCGACAAAGACCTGATTAAGTTCGGCGTAACCGGTAAGGTGCTGGAAGTGCTCGACAAGGCAGGCATCCCCTACGTTGTGTTCAGCGACATCAAGCCCAACCCCACCGTGGCAAATGTGAAAGCCGGTGTGAAAGCATTCGCCGAATCGGGAGCAGACTTCATTCTGGCCATCGGCGGAGGTTCGTCCATCGACACATCGAAAGCCATCGGCATCATAACAAACAACCCGGAGTTCAGCGACGTCGTCTCACTTGAAGGTGTAGCACCTACAAAGAAAAAATCAGTGCCCATCATCGCCCTGCCCACCACAGCCGGCACAGCCGCCGAAGTGACCATAAACTATGTCATCACCGACGAAGAGAATGAAAAGAAGATGGTTTGCGTCGACCCCAATGATATCCCGGCACTCGCCATCATCGACGCCGAACTGATGTACACGCTGCCCAAGAGCCTCACCGCAGCCACCGGCCTCGACGCACTGACCCACGCCATCGAAGGGCTCATCACGAAGGGCGCATGGGAAATGAGCGACATGTTTGAAATCAAAGCCATCGAAATGATTGCCCGCTATCTGGAGACGGCCGTATTTGAACCGACCAACGCAGAGGCACGCAACGGTATGGCAGTAGCCCAATACATCGCCGGCATGGCCTTCTCCAACGTAGGTCTGGGCGTCGTGCACGGCATGGCACACCCCTTGGGTGCCATCTTCGACATCCCTCACGGCGTGGCCAATGCCATGCTGCTCCCCACCATCATGGAGTTCAATGCACCGGCCGCCCTCGACAAATACGTCGAAATTGCCAAGGCCATGCGTGTTTACAAAGACGGCATGACGCTCGAAGAAGCTGCCCGTGCAGCTGTTGACGCCGTGAGAGCCTTGTCTGTCAAGGTAGGCATTCCGCAACACTTGTCCGAACTCGGCATCAAGGAAAGCGATCTGCCGAAACTGGCAGCATCGGCCATCAAAGACGTCTGCACACCGGGCAATCCGCGCGAAGTGACCGAAGACATCATCCTGGAACTCTACAAGAAAGTGCTTTAAAAGGTTGTAATATTTTCATGAAACGAGGCGCCAGTCCGACAAAATGCGGGCCGACGTCTCGTTTTATTTGCCACGAAGTGTGTCCGATTACACCCGAATGTGCTACCTTTGCCCTATAACATATACATTTATGTAATCACACGACTATGGAAAGAGCCGACAGCATCGTTATCATCCCGACATATAACGAGAAAGAAAACATAGAGAACATCATCCGCACCGTGTTCGGCATGGAGAAGGAGTTTCACATATTAATCATCGACGACGGTTCTCCCGACGGAACGGCAACCATCGTCAAACAGTTGCAAGAAGAGTTTCCCGACCGTCTGCATCTCATCGAACGTAAGGGCAAACTGGGACTTGGAACGGCCTACATCACAGGATTCCATTGGTGCATCGAGCATCACTACGATTACATCTTTGAAATGGATGCCGATTTCTCCCATAACCCGGCTGACCTGCCCCGCCTGTATGCTGCATGCACCACAGAGGGATATGACATGTCCATTGGCTCGCGCTACGTGAGCGGAGTGAATGTGGTCAACTGGCCGATGGGGCGCGTGCTCATGTCCTATTTCGCTTCCAAATACGTCCGCCTCATCACCGGCCTGAAGATTCACGACACAACGGCCGGCTTCGTCTGCTATCGGCGTGAAGTGCTCGAGACCATCCCCCTTGACAAGATTCGTTTCAAGGGCTATGCTTTCCAGATAGAAATGAAGTTCACGGCCTACATGTGCGGTTTCCGCATCAAGGAAGTGCCCGTCATTTTCATCAATCGCTCTTTAGGCACATCGAAGATGAGCGGAGGCATATTCAGTGAAGCCATGTTCGGAGTCATCCGGCTGAAGCTTGACAGCTGGTTCAAGCATTATCCCAAACACCAAACAACATCCCATCTGTCATGAGCAGAACACTTATTCACCATGTGCACATTGTCAATGAAGGAGAAGCCTTTGACGGCGCCATCGTCATTGAAAACGAACAAATAGCCGAAGTGCTTCGTGGCGAAGCATCGCCCGCTTCGCCGTGTGAAGAAATACTTGACGGACAGGGGGCTTACTTGTTGCCGGGCGTCATCGATGAGCATGTGCATTTCCGTGACCCGGGACTGACCCAGAAAGCCGACATGGAAAGTGAAAGCCGTGCCGCTGCAGCAGGAGGCGTGACTTCTTTCATGGACATGCCCAACACCATACCACAGACAACCACCCTGGAGACACTCGAGGCCAAATTCGCCGACGCTGCCCGCAAAAGCTGCGTGAACTATTCGTTCTATTTCGGTGCTACCAACACCAATGTCCATCTACTCAAGAAGCTGGACAAATCACATGTCTGCGGTGTGAAGCTTTTCATGGGTTCCAGCACAGGCAACATGCTCGTTGACCGAATGGATGCCCTGCGCACCATTTTCTCAGAAGCCGGCATGCTCATCGTGGCACACTGCGAAGACCAGTCAGTCATTACAAGAAACACCAAACACTACCAAGCACTCTATGGAGACGATCCCGAGGTGAAATACCACTCGGAAATACGCAGCACGGAGGCCTGTTTCCGCTCGTCGGAACTAGCCGTACACCTGGCACACGAGACTGGTGCACGCCTTCACATCGCCCACATCAGCACAGCCCGTGAGCTCAGCCTGCTGGAGGCAGCTCCGTTGGACAAGAAACGCATCACAGCGGAAGCCTGCATTGCACACCTCTATTTCACCCAAGACAACTATGCCATGCTGGGAACACGCATCAAGTGTAACCCGGCCATCAAGACCACAGCCGACCGCACAGCTCTACGGCACGCTCTAAGGGAAGGCAAAATAGACATCGTGGCCACTGACCATGCCCCCCATTTGCTGAAAGACAAGGAAGGTGGTGCACTGAAGGCAGCTTCGGGCATGCCCATGCTGCAATTTTCCCTAGTGACCATGCTGGAACTGGCCGACGAAGGCGTGCTGGACATTACCGACGTGGTGGAGAAGATGTGCCATGCACCTGCCCGCCTCTTCGGCATCGAGCGTCGCGGCTACATCCGCCCGGGTTACCAAGCCGACTTAGTCATGGTGCGCCCTGACAGTCTGTGGCAGGTGAGCAAGGAAAACATATTGAGCAAGTGCGGATGGAGCCCGATGGAAGGACATTTTTACCGATGGAAAGTAGAACGCACCTTTATCAACGGACATACGGTGTATATCGAAGGCAAAGTGGACGACACTTGCCGCGGACAAGCTTTAATATTTAACAGAAAGTAGGCTCTATGATTCTTACATACAAGATACACGAACTGACCGACTACATCAACTGGATATACTTCTTCCATGCATGGGGATTCCAGTCACGCTTTGCCAGCATTGCGGACGTACATGAATGTGACACCTGCCGTGCGTTGTGGCTGCGCGACACTCCGAACGAAGACCGTTCGAAAGCGGCTGAAGCCATGCAACTGTTTAAAGAAGCCAAACGCATGCTCTGGCAACTGGATGAAGACTATCAGGTGCGTGCCATTTTTCGCTTGTGCAAAGCCAACTCCGATGGCGACGACTTGTTACTGGACGACACACGCTTTCCGCTACTACGACAACAATCTGTTAAAAGCGATAATAGCCACTGCCTCTGTCTGAGTGACTTTGTGCGTCCCCTCTCCGGTAAACAAACCGACACGGTGGGTGCATTTGCCACCACCGTAGACGAAGAATTAGAACAACTTTATGAGAGCGACCCCTACCAACGTATGCTGGTGCACGTGCTTGCTGAACGACTCGCTGAAGCCGCAGCCGAACGGATGCACGAACAAGTGCGCCGGGAGTATTGGGGATATGCTAAAGGGGAACACCTCACCATCAAACAACTTTTGAAGGAAGACTACCAAGGCATACGTCCGGCTGTGGGCTATCCGTCCCTGCCAGATCAGTCGGTCAACTTTCTTTTGAATGAGCTACTCGACCTGTCAAAAATCGGCATCCGACTCACAGAAAACGGCATGATGAGTCCCCGTGCCTCCGTCAGCGGACTTATGTTTGCCCACCCGCAGTCATGCTACTTCTCCGTAGGAAAGATCGGTGAAGACCAGCTAAATGACTACGCAACCCGACGGGGAATGCCCGTGGAATCTTTACGCAAATTTCTTGCTGTCAACTTAACAGACAATAATTCCTAAATACCTAACATCTCATGCTTCAACGAATCTTTTTCTTCCTGCTGGCTTGTATGCTCCTATCCGACTGGTATATTTATCGGGCATACATCCGCAAACTCACCCATAGATTATCTCTCCGATTACTCTACTTCATTCCTACCCTCTTGCTGGTGCTAATGCTCATAGTTCTTGTCTGTAATGAAGACTACAGCGACAAGAGAACGCACATTTCCGGTGTCTATCTCATCGTTTACATGACACTCACCATACCCAAAGGGCTATTCAGCCTATTCTCACTACTGGGTAAGGTCTTCAAATGGCTATGGCGACCCGCAGGAATGATAGGAACGATCGCTGGGGTTATCATCGGACTTGCCAGCATGGCAATGGTGCTCTATGGCACCCTCTTTGGATGGCACGACTATCAGGTGAAGGAACTCACATTCGAATCGGAAGACCTGCCCGAGGCTTTCGACGGCTATCGCATCGTACAATTCTCCGACTTGCACATCGGAACCATTGCCGGCTACCCCAAGCAAGTGCAACGACTCATTGACCTCATCAATGCACAGCAGGGAAATATCATCGTGTTCACAGGTGACTTGGTGAACCACCGTGCCACGGAGTTGAACAACGTGGAGGGGATTCTCAATCAACTGCACGCTCCCGACAGCGTCTATTCAGTACTGGGCAACCACGATTACAGCACATACGTGCATTGGGACAGTGAGGAGGAACGGTTATCCAATATAGCCGATTTGAAAAACAGACAGGCAATGATGGGATGGCACCTTTTGAACAATGACCATGTCATCCTACATCGGGGAGACACGTGTATCGCTCTTGTCGGTGTTGAAAACCAAGGGCTACCGCCTTTTCCGCAACACGGTGACCTGCCCAAGGCCATGAAAGGAACAGAAGGACTCTTCAAAGTACTCCTCAGTCATGACCCGACACACTGGCGCCGCGAGGTACTCCCACAAAGTGACATCCAGCTTATGCTTGCCGGGCACACCCATGCCATGCAATTCCTATTGTTCGGTTTCACACCGGCCTCTTGTTTTTTTCAGGAAAGCCATGGTCTGTACCTTGACGGTGGACGCGGACTGTATGTCAATGTCGGCGCAGGTGAGGTAATGCTTCCCTTCCGCTTTGGCGCCTGGCCCGAAATTACGGTAATAACCTTACGCAAAAAATAGAAATATCATTAACTTTGCGCCCAAAATTCAGCGAACGATCATTAAGTTTCTATCTATGGGGAAAATACTATACCGCATCTATCAACTATGCATCGCACTGCCCATCTTGTTAGTGCTTACGCTCCTGACAGCTCTCGTCACCATCATCGGTTCATTCGTTGGCAGCGCACACTTCTGGGGTTATTATCCTGGAAAGATATGGTCTCAACTCATCTGCTACATCCTGCTGCTACCCATCAAAATCAATAACAACAAACAAGTCAAGACCAACCAATCATACATCTTTGTGGCCAATCATCAGGGAGCTTTTGATATCTTCCTCATCTACGGTTTCTTGGGAAGAAATTTCAAATGGATGATGAAAAAATCACTCCGCACCATCCCATTCGTGGGAAAAGCCTGTCAGTCGGCAGGCCATATCTTCGTAGATAAATCCGGTCCAAAAAAAATACAAGAAACCATTGAACACGCCCGCCACACACTGATTGACGGCACATCACTCGTGGTGTTTCCAGAAGGCAGCCGCACTTACACAGGAAAAATGCGCCCGTTTAAGAAAGGAGCATTCCAACTGGCCGACGAACTACAACTGCCTATTGTCCCTCTCACAATCGACGGTTCTTTCGAAATTCTTCCTCGCACAAGCAAATTCATCAAGCGTCATCGCATGACACTCACCATGCATGCCCCCATCTATCCGCAAGGACAGGGTTTGGAAGATATCAAAGAAACCATGGAGAAAGCTTATCAAGCCATCCAAAGCTGTCTATCGGAGAAATATAAGGATTAAATTA
>CAZOKL010000011.1:0-4349 GCA_964580305.1 uncultured Bacteroides sp. | reverse complement strand
AAATAATAACTTGATGCTTGTCATTAATACAAAGTTCTTCAAGCCTGATTTGTTTGATTTCTGTAAAATCACATTTAATAAATTTACCCAATAATATCAAAATAGTTCCTCTTCAGTATCGGATTCTGACGTAAATATTTATTTAAACCGATATTACTTGATGAAATTGCAATGTTGCACGATTGCATTTTCCAAATCGTCACAAAAACAAGTTCGACTCCTCATTCAAAAGGTGAAAAAACATAAATTTCACCTTATTAGCCATAAGCTCCTACAAAAGTTATCCAAATCGACGGTTATACGAAAAAAAAATGCGTAATTTGCATGTTAGGTAAAGTCCATGCACCTTTTACCTATGTTTTCAACAAACATTAATAGAAATAATAAATTTAGAAATAGTAATAAAATATGGAGTTCTCAGCAAAACAAATTGCAGAATTTATTCATGGAGTTATTGTCGGAGATGAAAATGCTACCGTCCATACTTTCGCCAAAATTGAGGAAGGTGTTCCGGGAACCATTTCATTTCTCTCCAATCCCAAATATACTCACTACATTTATGACACAAAATCGTCTATCGTATTGGTCAACAAAGATTTTGTTCCTGAAAAAGAAGTAAGTACCACACTTATCAAGGTGGATAATGCTTATGAATGCATTGCAAAACTGCTGACACTCTATGAAATGAACAAGCCCAAGAAAAAGGGAATTCATCCGCTGGCTTTCATCGACCCGACGGCAAAGATCGGTGAAAATGTCTACATCGGTGCATTTGCAGTCATCGGTGAAAATGCAGTCATCAGTGACGGTGTAGCCATCCATTCTCATGCCACAATATGTGAAAATGTAATTATCGGTGAAAACAGCATTCTTTATCCCAATGTGACGGTATATCACGACTGCCGTGTGGGAAAACGTTGCATTCTGCATGCAGGCTGTGTCATAGGTGCTGACGGATTCGGCTTCGCTCCTTCGCCGGAAGGCTACAAAAAAATTCCCCAAATCGGTATATCCATTCTGGAAGACGACGTGGAAGTCGGTGCTAATACGTGTGTGGACCGTGCCACTATGGGAGCAACTATCATACATAAGGGTGTGAAACTGGACAACCTTATCCAGATAGCCCACAATGTGGAGGTGGGCAACCACACGGTCATGGCATCCCAAGTGGGTATAGCAGGTTCGACCAAGGTGGGTGAATGGTGCATGTTTGGCGGACAAGTGGGCCTTGCAGGACATATCCATGTGGGCAACCATATTAATATAGGAGCTCAGTCGGGAATTCCAAACACAGTGAAAGGTGAAAATCGCACAATTTTGGGTAGTCCGGCTATCGACGCCAAACAATTTTTCAAAAGCTCTGCAGTTTTCAAGCAGCTTCCTGAAATGCTGCAAACCATCACCCAGCTGAAAAAAGAGGTAGAAGAACTAAAGAAACAATTAAATAAATAAACATAACACCCATGTTGAAACAGAAAACACTAAAAGGCAGTTTTTCCCTTTGTGGCAAAGGACTGCATACGGGTCTAAACCTGACAGTGACTTTCAATCCTGCACCAGACAATCATGGCTACAAGATTCAACGCATTGATATGGAAGGACAACCCATCATCGACGCCGTCGCTGAAAATGTAACTGAAACAACGCGAGGTACAGTGCTCTCTAAAAACGATGTAAAAGTCAGCACTGTGGAACATGGATTGGCCGCGCTCTATGCCGCAGGCATCGACAACTGTTTCATTCAAGTAAACGGACCTGAATTTCCCATCCTCGACGGCAGTGCCAAAGCCTATGTGGAAAACATTGAGCGTGTAGGTATCGAGGAACAAAATGCAATCAAAGACTACTACATCATCAAATCCAAAATCGAATATAACGATGAGCAGAGCGGTTCATCCATCGTTGTGCTTCCCGACGAAAATTTCAGTGTAAACGTACTGATTTCATATGATTCTCGCATATTGTCAAACCAATTTGCCACATTGGACAATATGGTGAATTTCCCGACAGAAATCGCTTCGAGTCGCACATTCGTTTTTGTACGCG
This sequence comes from uncultured Bacteroides sp., assembly GCA_964580305.1. Lineage (GTDB taxonomy): Bacteria > Bacteroidota > Bacteroidia > Bacteroidales > Bacteroidaceae > Phocaeicola_A. Next base: position 2,303 of record CAZOKL010000011.1, on the reverse strand, counting down.
AAATCGAACCTCTTCTGGCTGCCGGCCTTATCAAAGGAGGTGACTTGGACAACGCAATTGTCATCTACGAACGCCAAATGACGCAACCTCAGTTTGACCGCTTGGCAGATGTGATGAAAGTAGAACACCACGATGCAGCTAAGTTGGGCTATTTGAACAACAAACCTCTGGTGTGGCCCAACGAGCCGGCCCGCCACAAGTTGTTAGACTTGATTGGCGACCTGGCACTCATTGGCAAACCTATCAAGGGGAGAATCATTGCAACCCGCCCTGGACACACTGTAAACAATAAGTTTGCCCGCCTATTGCGCAAGGAAATCAGGCAACACGAGATACAGGCTCCCATCTATAACTGCAATGAACCTCCAGTCATGGATGTGAACCGCATCCGTGAACTCCTACCCCATCGCTATCCATTTCAGTTAGTCGATAAAGTGATTGCCATCGGCGCAAACCACATTGTGGGCATCAAAAACGTTACAGCCAATGAGCCTTTCTTCCAAGGACATTTTCCACAAGAACCGGTCATGCCCGGCGTACTCCAAATTGAGGCTATGGCCCAAGTAGGAGGATTGCTGGTTCTGAATTCGGTTGACGAACCCGAACGGTATTCCACCTATTTCTTGAAAATCGACAATGTGAAATTCCGACAGAAAGTCGTGCCGGGAGACACACTTATCTTCCGTGTGGAATTGTTGGCTCCTATTCGTCGAGGCATCTCGACAATGAAAGGTTATGCCTTTGTTGGTGAAAAAATCGTTTGTGAAGTCGAATTCATGGCACAAATCATAAAGAATAAATAACAATGCAAACGAAGTGGAATGGAGTTTAGTTTCTCCATTCCACTTCGTTTATAAAAACACAAATACACTTATGATAAGCCCGTTAGCATATATTCATCCAGAAGCAAAAATTGGTGAAAACGTGGAAATAGGCCCGTTCGTTTTCATTGATAAAAATGTCGTAATCGGTGACAACAATGTCATCATGTCAAATGCCAACATCATGTATGGTGCACGCATTGGCAACGGTAACCACATCTTTCCGGGTGCTGTCATCGGAGCAATCCCGCAAGACCTAAAATTCCGAGGCGAAGAAACCACAGCCGAAATTGGCGATAACAACACTATTCGTGAAAATGTCACCATCAACCGCGGAACAGCCTCCAAAGGCAAAACCATCGTGGGCAGTAACAACCTCCTGATGGAAGGCGTGCACGTGGCTCACGACGCACGCATAGGCAATGGATGTATCATCGGAAACGCCACGAAAATGGCCGGTGAAATCATTATTGACGACAATGCCATCATCAGTGGCGGTGTCCTGATGCACCAATTTTGCCGCGTTGGCGGTTATACAATGGTGCAGGGAGGTTCACGCTTCAGCAAAGACATCCCGCCCTTCATCATCGCAGGTCGCGACCCCATCACTTATGCCGGCATTAACATTGTCGGCCTGCGCCGTCGCAACTTCTCGAACGAACTGATTGAAAACATCCATAATGCCTACCGCGTCATCTATCAAAGCGGACTGAACGTGAGCGACGCCCTGAAGAAGATCGAAACAGAAGTGTCAATGAGCAAAGAGATTGAATACATCATTTCTTTCATAACCGAATCACAAAGAGGTATAATCCGATAAAAAAACAGAAGTAACCATGATATATAAGTTCACAATAGTTTCAGACGAAGTTGATGACTTCATGAGGGAAATCAAGATTGATTCAGACGCGACTTTTTTCGACTTTCATAAAGCCATATTGGCAGCATGCGGCTACAAGGACGACCAGATGACTTCATTCTTCATCTGCGACGATAATTGGGAAAAAGAAAAGGAAGTGACACTTGAAGATATGGGAAGCAGTTCGGAAGAAGACAGCTGGATCATGAAAGACACCCGACTGGACGACTTGGTGGAAGACGAAAAACAACGCTTGCTATATGTCTTTGATCCACTCACGGAACGCGTGTTCTTCATCGAACTGACTGAGACCATCCCCGGAAAGAGCCTGGACAAACCCGTCTGCTCACGCAAACACGGCGAAGCTCCCAAACAATCAATCGACTTTGACGAACTCAACAAGAACAGCGTGACAAGCTCCATTGACCTTGACGAAAACTTTTATGGCGATCAGTCATTCGATCCGGAGGACTTTGACCCGGATGGTTACGAGATGGAAGGGGGCGGTAACGAGGAAGAGCGCTATTGACAAAAAGACCATATTCCTATGTTTGACATGAAATTTTCATGGTGGACATAGGAATAAATTTTTTCATACAAACCGTCCGTTTCTCCCCTTCTCC
>CAZOKL010000010.1:30384-31660 GCA_964580305.1 uncultured Bacteroides sp. | reverse complement strand
AATATTACTTCATCGGCCTTCGTCAGAGCGCGCAGCAAAACAACTCGACCTTGCTGCAAACAATCGGATGGTATGACAACATAAGGGGAGGAGACGGAACGTTCGACCCGGTGGCTGAATAAAAAAGATACCTCATGCTACATTAAGATTAGGATAACAAAACGACACAAGATGCAAGTCTTGTATTTATACATTGAAGTTAAACATAAATGTAAAGAGAGCTGTCTGTGAAGATGGCTCTCTTTTTTTGTGATGATTTCAGGAAAGAAGCAGGGGCAGAATGACAAAGAGGCTGTGCCGGAACACAGTTCACTCAGGAGGGTTTCCCGTATGTTTGGGCAAACTCGGGTGACACGGAGTTGCCCACGTTGCGGCAGGCCTCGGCCGAGAAATCCAGGCCGCAGCGGACGATGGCATCCCAATCGGCCTCGGTCAGGGTGGGGAGGTCGGCACGGCGGATGTCGCAGGTCAGCAGGCCGTAGACCACGCCGGCATTGAAATTGTCGCCCGCACCCACGGTGCTCACCGTCTTGACAGGAGGCACGGGATAGGTTTTCATCACCTGTTCGCTGTGCAGGCTGATGTCGCCGGCACCGGCCGTGCAGAGCATGCGGGGGCAGTAGAACTTCACTTTGTCGGTGTACACACGCGTCGGGTCGGAAATGCCGAACATGTAGCGGAAGTCTTCGGTGGAGCCGCGCACAATGTCGGCAGTCTCGAAGTTTTCAATGATGGTGGGGCCCAGCTTGATGGCATCGGCGGCGTGCGTGCTGCGGAAGTTGACGTCATAATAGATGAGGGCACCGCACTGGCGGGCATAGTCCAGAAACTCCGCCACCTTGGGACGCAACACCGGATTGAGCGCAAAGTAGGAGCCGAACATCACCACATCGTCGGGAGCAATGTCGGGAAACGCCACGTCGAGGCGCTGTGAGGGATAGTCCTTGTAGAACAGATAGTCCGGTTCGTTTTGCTCGTTGAGAAACGCCAGTGACACGGGCGACTTGCCTTCGGGAAACACATTGACGTGGCTCGTCTCCACACCGTTCCGGCGCATGAATTCAAGGATGGTGCGTCCCACACGGTCGTTGCCCGTTTCGCTGATGAAATCCACCGGCACGCCCATGCGTCCCAAAGAGATGATGCCGTTGAACACAGAGCCGCCCGGCACGGCCGCCGTGGGTTGCTCGTCACGAAACAAAATATCCAGAATCGTCTCACCGATCCCAATCACTTTTCTTTTCATATATAAATATTTAGGTTCAGTTATAATGCA
>CAZOKL010000010.1:18544-30284 GCA_964580305.1 uncultured Bacteroides sp. | reverse complement strand
CGATCCCAATCACTTTTCTTTTCATATATAAATATTTAGGTTCAGTTATAATGCACAAGGGCACTGTCAAAAAAAGAAAACGTTTCAGCCTTGTCGCACCGTGCTTTGTGTCTTTGTTTCGCGCCGGCCACGGCTTCCTTTCCGTCCTTGTCCGCCCTCCTTTCCGTGGTCGGGCCGGCTCTAAGGCCGCCTGAAGCCGGACGGGAAGAGGCACAACATGAAGGTCGGTGCATTTTCTTAATAGTTGGCAAAATTGCGAAAGAAAACTCTATCTATGTACTTGGTTTTGATTATTTAAAAGTACATTACCATTTATTATTGGTTTCTTTAACAGAAAGTAACTACTTTTGCCCATTCAAATATACAAAGGAAAAGGTATGAACAAATTCACACTGAGCATCTGTCTTCTGTTTTGCTGTTTTCTTCCTACTTTTGCATGCATGACAGAACCGGAAGCAGCAGACACCGCGACTGCCAAGACGTTAAGCTCTAAAGAACTGCGCCGGCAACGGGTGGCGCAGCGTAACTTGCACTACAACATTCTGGGCGGACCGGGCTATACGCCCGATTTCGGCGTCGTGGTGGGCGTGACGGCCCTGATGACGTTTCGCACGGCCCCGAAAGACACGCTGCTCCAGCGTTCGGTGGTGCCGCTCACATTGGCCTACATGTTCAAGGGCAGCGGTGTGAACCTCATGGTGCGTCCGCAGCTGTTCTTCCGGAACGACCGGTTCCGCATTTTCGGCGTATTCAGCTGGAAGAACACGGTGGAAAACTATTACGGTGTCGGCTATTCGACCAACCGGCATACCGAGCGGGGAGGAAACAGCACGGAATACAAATACAGCGGCTTTCAAATCAATCCGCAGTTCATGTTTCGCGTGGGCGACAGCGATTTCTTTGTCGGCCCGCAGCTTGATGTCAATTATGACGACATCAGCAGTCCCGCTGACGGGATAGTGGCCGATCCTTCCTACGTTGCCGATGGCGGCAGGACGGGAGGCTATCACAAGCTGAGTTCAGGATTGGGTTTCATTGTGTCTTATGACACGCGCGACATGCCTTCAAACGCTTACCGCGGGCTCTACCTCGATGTGCGGGGCATGGCGTATGCCAAGGCATTCGGCAGCAACAATAATTTCTATCAAGCCGAGTTGGACTATCGCCAATACTGGTCGCCGGGCCGGAGACGGGTGCTGGCATGGACGGTGCAGTCGACCAACATGTTTGGCGACGTCCCCCTCATGAAATATGCCCTCACGGGCACTCCGTTTGACCTGCGCGGTTATTACATGGGGCAGTTTCGTGACAAGAGCTCGCACGTGGCCCTGGCCGAATGGCGCCAGATGTTCGACACCGACCGCTCCACGTGGTTGAAACGCGTGCTCAACCATATGGGCTATGTCGTGTGGGGCGGTGCGGGGCTCATGGGGCCTACACCGGTCAAAGTTGAAGGCGTATTGCCCAATCTGGGCGTTGGCCTGCGCGTGGAGATTCAGCCGCGCATGAACCTCCGGCTGGACTTCGGCCGCGATATGGTGAACCGGCAGAACTTGTTTTACCTGAATATGACAGAAGCATTTTAACATTTTAAATAATTGAGAGAAATAACAGAGAACAACAATGTGTAATGGGCGGTTTGCCGTGCGGCATCGCAATTATCCATTGGTAAACTATCATTAAAAGTGAAAGAAATGAACAATAGCATAACAGACAGAGATTCTGATTTTCCGCTGCGAATAGCCATTGAGGCCGCCTTGAAGGCCGGAGGAGAGATTCTCTGCATCTATGAAGACCCGAATGCCGACTTCCAGGTGGAGCGGAAGGCTGACAACTCACCACTGACGATTGCCGACCGGCGCTCGAACGACGTCATCACCCGCATGCTCGGCTCGACGCCCTATCCCATCCTGAGCGAGGAGGGGAGGGACATCCCCTACGAAGAACGCCGCATGTGGCGCACGCTTTGGATTGTCGACCCGCTTGACGGCACGAAGGAATTCATCAAGCGCAACGGGGAGTTTACCGTCAACATCGCTTTGGTGACCGACGGAGTGCCCGTGGCCGGCGTCATCTACATCCCTGTCCGTCATGAGCTTTATTTTGCCGACATGGAGCACGGGGCCTACAAAATGCCCGGCATTGCCTCGCTCGAAGGCATACACAGCCTTGACACCCTGCGCAGCCGTTCGCTGCGTTTGCCATATTCGGAGTTGCATCCCCGCTATGTCGTCGTGGCATCTTCATCACACACCACTCCGGAGACCACGGCTTTCATCAATGAACTGCGTGGCGAACACAAGGCCCTGGAGCTGGTGTCCATCGGAAGCTCGCTCAAACTCTGCCTTGTGGCCGAAGGCAAAGCTGACATCTACCCGCGCTTTGCACCCACGATGGAGTGGGACACGGCTGCCGGCCATGCCATTGTGCGTGCCGCCGGGGGCGAAGTTTACCACACGGGCGACCAGGCCGACGTCCCCTTGAGTTACAATAAGGAAAACTTGTTGAATCCTTGGTTCATCGTGAAACGGACCGATAACTGAAAAAGAGAAACGTCCCATGAACTTTGAAATTGTTTTCGTGTTGCTGGGATTGGTGGGGATGCTCATCGCGCTCATCATGGACAAGATGCGCCCGGGCATCGTGCTGCTGAGCCTTGTTGTGGTCTTCATGGCTGCCGGCATCATCACGCCGAAACAGATGGTTGCAGGATTCAGCAACCGCGGCATGATTACCGTCGCTTTGCTGTTTCTTGTGAGTGAAGGCATCCGGCAGAGCGGGGCGTTGAGCACCGTGGTTAGAAAACTGCTGCCGGGCAAAGGCACTTCGGTCGCCAGGGCACAGCTTCGCGTCCTGCCCCTCGTCAGCGCCTTTTCGGCATTTCTGAACAACACTCCCGTGGTGGTTATCTTTGCACCCATCTTGAAAAACTGGTCGAAAAAGGTCGGCTTGTCATGCACGAAATTCCTCATTCCGCTGTCTTATGCCACCATCCTGGGCGGGCTTTGCACGCTCATCGGGACATCGACCAACCTCGTGGTGCACGGCATGATGATTGACCGTGGCTTTGAGGGGCTGAAAATGTTCGACCTTGCCTACATAGGCATCCCCATCACCGTGGTGGGACTGCTGTTCATCATTGTCGCATCGAAAAAGCTGCTCCCCGACAGTAGGCCGGACAACGTTGAGGGCGAAGAGCCCGAAGTGGCCGAGGAGCTGGGCAAGCACGTGGTGGAAGTGGTGCTGGGTTCGCGCTTCCCGGGGCTGAAACGCAAACTGAAAAACTTTGATTTCAAACGCCACTATGGGGCTGAAGTCAAGGAGATACGCCAGAACGGACAGGTCATCACGAAAAATGTGGGTGAGGTGCGCCTTCAGGAGGGCGACACCCTTGTGCTGCTGACCGACGGGGCTTTCACCCAGACGTGGAGCGACTCGTCGGTGTTCCTGATGATGACCAACGGGCAGGAAATTCCTGCACGCCCCGTGCCGACGTGGAAGAAATGGACGGCTCTGGTGCTGCTTGTCCTCATGATTGTGGGTGCCACGGTGGGCGAGCTTCCCTACATGCAGGAACACTTTCCCGGCGTGGAGCTTGACATGTTTTTCTTTGCCTCCGTCACAACCATCGTGATGGCATGGCTCAAGCTGTTTCCGCCCAAGAAATACACGAAATACATCAGTTGGGATATTCTCATCACCATTGCCTGTGCCTTTGCCATCAGTTCGGCGATGGAGGAGTCGGGCCTGGCGGCGTTCATCGCGGCTTTCATCCAGAACGTGTCGGGCTCGCTGGGTGCGTGGGGTGCGCTGGCCTTGCTTTATGTGGTCACGCTCGTCATCACCGAACTCATCACCAATAACGCTGCGGCTGCGCTGGCCTTCCCGCTGGCACTGGAGACGGCGGCCAAGTTCGGCGTCAACCCGATGCCGTTTTTCATTGCCATCTGCATTGCCGCATCGGCCGGGTTTGCCACTCCCATCGGCTACCAGACGAACCTCATCGTGCAGGGTGCGGGCAACTATAAATTCACCGATTTCTTAAAGATTGGCCTTCCGATGGACCTCATCGTCACGATTATCTCCGTCGGGCTCATCCCGCTGATATGGCCTTTCACACCGACCAATTAACACTTTGTTTTGACATGGAACACATCTATCCCATCTTCGACCGCATGCTCTCCCGCTCCGACAAGGAAACACTTCTCGGGCAGCAGGGCATGATGATATGGTTCACCGGACTGAGCGGCTCGGGCAAGAGCACCATCGCCATTGCTCTGGAGCGCGAACTGCACCGGCGCGGCCTGCTCTGCCGCATCCTCGACGGCGACAACATCCGTTCGGGCATCAACAACAACCTGGGCTTCTCGCCTGAAGACCGTGTGGAAAACATCCGCCGCATTGCTGAGGTGGGCAAGCTGTTTGTCGACACGGGCATCATCACGCTGGCGGCTTTCATCAGCCCCACCAACGAGCTGCGCCACATGGCCGCCCGCATCATCGGCGAGGACGATTTCCTTGAAATCTACGTCAGCACGCCCATTGAGGAGTGCGAGCGGCGCGACGTGAAGGGCCTCTATGCAAAGGCACGCCGGGGCGAAATCAAGGAGTTCACCGGCATCTCGGCCCCCTTTGAAGCGCCCGAGCACCCGGCACTGACCCTCGACACGTCGCAGCTGAGCCTGGAGGAGTCGGTGAAGCAGTTGATGAATTTGTTGGAAAAAAGGCTGCATGGCGCGAAATGACCACACAGAAAACTGATTACAAAAGGCCGGCAGGGCGACAGACAGACACCCCACCACGCCGGCACAAACAAACATACAAGCATGGAAAAAGAAACCTATAAACTCAGTCACTTGAAAGAACTCGAGGCAGAGTCCATCCACATCATCCGTGAAGTGGCATCCGAATTTGAGAACCCCGTGATGCTCTACAGCATCGGCAAAGACTCTTCCGTCATGGTGCGCCTGGCCGAAAAGGCATTTGCTCCGGGAAGGCCCCCCTTCCCCCTGATGCACATTGACTCCAAGTGGAAGTTCAAGGAGATGATAACGTTTCGTGATGAGTATGCAAAGGCGCACGGCTGGAAGCTCATTGTGGAGAGTAACATGGAGGCGTTTCGCGCCGGAGTGGGCCCGTTCACCCACGGCAGCAAGGTGCACACCGACCTGATGAAGACGCAGGCCCTGCTCCATGCGCTCGACAAGCACAGGTTCGACGCAGCCTTCGGCGGGGCACGCCGCGACGAGGAGAAATCGCGCGCCAAGGAACGCATCTTCTCCTTCCGAAACCAGTTTCACCAGTGGGACCCGAAGAACCAGCGCCCGGAGCTGTGGGACATCTACAACACCCGCATCCGCAAAGGAGAGAGCATCCGCGTGTTCCCGCTGAGCAACTGGACGGAGCTTGACATCTGGCAATACATCCGCCTGGAGAAGATTCCCATCGTGCCGCTTTATTTTGCCAAGGTGCGACCGGTGGTCAACATCGACGGGCAGCTCATCATGCCCGACGACGACCGGCTGCCGGAGGCGTACAGAGACAAAATCGAACACCGGAAGATTCGCTTCCGCACGCTGGGCTGCTGGCCGCTGACCGGAGCCATTGAGAGCGAGGCCGACACCATTGAGAAGATTGTCGAGGAGATGATGACCACCACCAAGAGCGAGCGCACCACGCGTGTCATTGACTTTGACCAGGAAGCCTCGATGGAGGAGAAAAAGCGCGAAGGCTATTTCTAACTGACCAATCATGAACCAAGAATGAAGAACGGTATGGAAAACAAACTTGACATAAAAGCCTTTCTGGACAGAGATGAACAGAAAGATTTGCTGCGTTTCCTCACGGCGGGAAGCGTCGATGACGGCAAGTCGACCCTCATCGGGCGACTGCTGTTCGACAGTAAGAAAATCTATGAAGACCAGCTCGACGCCCTTGAACGCGACAGCAAGCGCATGGGCAACGCGGGCGACCACATCGACTATGCCCTCCTGCTTGACGGACTGAAGGCCGAGCGCGAACAGGGCATCACCATCGACGTGGCCTACCGCTATTTCTCGACCAACAGGCGCAAGTTCATCATTGCCGACACCCCGGGGCACGAGCAATACACCCGAAACATGATTACCGGCGGCTCGACGGCCAATCTGGCCGTCATCCTCGTGGATGCCCGAACGGGCGTCATCACACAGACGCGCCGCCACAGCTACCTCGTGTCGCTCCTGGGCATCAGGCACGTGGTGCTGGCCGTGAACAAGATGGACCTTGTGGACTTCTCGCGGGAGACGTTCGAGCACATCGTGGCCGACTATCACGCCTTCATCGACCCGCTGGGCATCTCTGACGTGACGTGCATCCCGCTCTCGGCGCTCGACGGCGACAACGTGGTGACACACTCCGACCGCACCCCGTGGTATGAGGGGCCCTCGCTGCTTGAATATCTTGAAACGGTGCCCATTGCCAATGACCACAACCTCACCGACTTCCGCTACCCCGTGCAGTATGTGCTGCGGCCCAACCTCAACTTCCGCGGCTTCTGCGCCAAGGTGGCATCGGGCGTGGTGCACAGGGGCGACCCCGTCATGGCACTGCCCTCGGGAAAGACGTCGCGCGTGAAGAGCATCGTGACCGCCGACGGCGAGCTGGAATGCGCCTTCCCACCGCAGAGCGTCACGCTGACGCTGGAGGACGAAATCGACGTGTCGCGCGGCGAGATGCTTGTCCGTCCGGACAACCTGCCCTGCGTGGGCCGCAGCTTCGAGGCCATGCTCGTGTGGATGGACGAGGAGCGGATGGACACCGACAAGTCGTTCTTCCTCAAGCAGACCACCAACACCAGCCGCTGCCGCCTGGAGCGCGTGGACTACAAGGTGGACGTGAACACGATGGAGCGCCTCTCTGTGGACAACGGACGCCTCACGGCCGCCGATTTGCCCCTGGAGCTGAACCAGATTGCCCACGTGGTCATCACCACCTCGAAGGAGCTGTTCTTTGACCCCTATGCCAGGAACAAGGCCACAGGCTCGTTCATCCTCATCGACCCCATCACGAACAACACCAGCGCCGTGGGCATGATTATCGCCCCCGTCGAGGAGAAAGACCTGCACACGGCTGAAGAGCCCTTCACGCTCGACCTGCCGCGCCTGGGCATCGGCCCTGAGCACTATGAGGCCATCGGCCGCGCCGTGCGCGAGCTTGAACGCCAGGGGCTGGACATCAGAGTAACGAAGAATGAAGGACGGGGAATGTAAAGAATCGTGTACGAACACCTCGTATAGCTCTATACGAGACCTTCGAATAGGCCTATACGAGGTGTTCGAATAGAGCTATACGAGACCCTCGGATAGAGCTATACGAAACGCACTCCTCGCTTAAAAACATACAGAACACTTTTATGGGACTACTTGAATTCAACAAACTGCCAATCAACACGCTCGTGGGGGCCGACTGGAAGACGTTCCGGGCCATCACCGGCGGACGCACCATCGACCCTGCCTACAGGGGCAAGTTTCAACTCACGAAGGCCCTGTGCCGCCTGCTCTCGCCGCTGGGAGCCATTCAGGACCGGCGCTATGCCAAACGTCTGGCCGACAAGCCGCTGGAGCACGACCCCGTGTTCATCCTCGGCCACTGGCGCAGCGGGACCACGTTCATGCACAACGTCTTTTCCTGCGACAAGCATTTCGGCTACAACACGACCTATCAGACCGTCTTCCCGCACCTGATGATGTGGGGTCAGCCCTTCTTCAAGAAAAACATGAGCTGGCTCATGCCCGACAAGCGCCCGACGGACAACATGGAGCTGGCCGTCGACCTGCCGCAGGAAGAGGAGTTTGCCCTGAGCAACATGATGCCCTACACGTATTACAACTTCTGGTTCCTGCCGCGCCACATGCAGGAGTATGCCGACAAATATCTGCTCTTTGACGACATCACGCCCGAGGAGCTGCGCGTGTTTGAGGAGACCTTCGTGAAGCTCATCAAAATCTCGCTGTGGAACACGGGCGGCTCACAGTTCCTGAGCAAGAACCCGCCCCACACGGGCCGCGTGCGCGAGCTGGTGAAGATGTTCCCGAATGCCAAGTTCATCTACCTCATCCGCAACCCCTACACCGTGTTCGAGTCGACGCGCAGCTTCTTCACCAACACCATCCAGCCGCTCAAGCTGCAAGACATCACGCCCGCCCAGCTGGAGGCCGACATCCTCACCGTCTATGCCAAGCTCTATCACAAGTATGAGGCCGACAAGGCGTGCATCCCGGCAGGCAACCTGGTGGAGGTGAAGTTTGAAGACTATGAGACCGACGCCTACGGCATGACCGAAGACATCTACCGCCGCCTTTCGCTCCCCGGATGGGAGGATGCCCGCGAGGCCATTGAGAAATATGTGGGCGGAAAGAAGGGCTACAAGAAGAACAAATATAAGTATGACGAACGCACCGTGCGCCTCGTGCAGGAGCACTGGGGCTTCGCCTTGAAAGACTGGAACTATGAGTTGTAAAAGACGCACCGATATGACAATGAAACGAATCAGCCGTCGCGTGCTGGCCCTGGCGGCCCTGCTTGGCTGCTCCTCGCTGCTGCACGCTCAGGAGCGGGAGGAGCTGCTCCCGTTTGGCGACATGGACCAGTGGGTCAAGCGCGAAATCAGAGAGTCGAGCATCATCGGCGGCGCGCTGAAAGACATCTATGCCGTGGGCCCCACGCAGACCATCACGGGCGAAATCCCCTACAAGCCGCTGGGAGGCTCTCCCTGGGCCACGTCGAACGTCATGGCCAAGGTGGTGGGCATTGTGAAGACAAACTCGTCAGTGTTTCCCGAAGCGCGCGACAGCGGCTACTGTGCCCGCCTTGACACGCACATGGAGGGCGTGAAAGTGCTCGGCCTGGTGGACATCACCGTGCTGGCTGCCGGCTCGCTCTTCCTGGGCGAGGTGCACGAGCCCATCAGGAGCACCAAGAACCCGAACGGCCTGCTCCTCATGGGCATCCCCTTCACCAAGCGCCCCAAGGCACTGCGCTTTGACTACAAGGTGCACATTGCCGACCGCGAGAAGCGCATCCGCGCCACGGGTTTCGGGCGCATCGGCGATGTGGAGGGCAAGGACCATGCAGCCGTTGTCTGCCTCCTGCAAAAGCGTTGGGAAGATGCAAAGGGAAATGTCTATGCCAGCCGTGTGGGGACGTTTGCCATTCAGTATGACAAGAGTTGCGACTGGCAGAATGCCGCCACCTACACCATCCTCTATGGCGACATCACCCAAGACCCCGCCTACCGGGCCGACTGGATGGCGCTCAATGCTTATGAATATAACACCGTGAACAGCCGCGGCGAGAGCGTCCCCATCAATGAAGTGAGCTGGGCTGCGCCCGACGAGGCTCCCACGCACCTCATCATTCAGTTTGCATCGAGCCACGGTGGGGCTTACATCGGCACGCCGGGCAATTCGCTCTGGGTGGACAACGTGAAGCTGGTGTATTGAGAGGAATGTTTGCGGGGCGCGCGGGGGTCAGTTCCCTTCGTTCCCCGCTCTTGATTTGTAAAACCTGTTCACGCGCTGCTTGACGTTCTTGTTCAGAAGGTGCTGATAGAAGGTAAGCTCATGCAGGTGATAGTTGCCCTCCTTGAAGAGCTTGTCCAGCGGAGGGTAGTGATAGGTCCCGGTGTCAAATCCCTCGACAAGGAGGGTGTGTTGCTTCGTGTCCACACGCACCGTCACGGAGTCGTTCAGATAGGCCGGGCTGCCGTCCGTCTTCCAGTTGACCGGATTGATGCACAGGTATCGGTCTGAAAGCACGGGGGTGATGGCTTCGGCATTGGCCACGGAGTTGTAGCACACCGTCACGCCCGTGTCCACCGAGTCGCGTGCGGCCTCAATGGTCTTGAAATGGTTCACTTCATGCTCGCTCACATTGTAGCCGATGACGTATGCCGCCACCAGCCGTTCATAGACGTCGGCAGGCATGTCTTTCAGCAGCTCCACAACGGCTTTTGCCCCCTGGCTGAACCCCGCCAGGATGATGGGTCGCCCATTGTTCTCGTGCTCCAGATAGTGGTCGAAGGCATGCTTCACATCGGCCAAGGCATAGGGGAAACGTTTCTCCACGGTGTCTTCTCCATCCATCCACGACTCCAGCGTAATCTGCCGGTAATAGGGGGCATAGAAGTTGTAAGAATCGGAAAAAATATCGGCAGCAAGCTCCAGCGACGGAAGCAAGGCCCGGCGCTGGTCTTCATTATAGACATCTGCAAAGTGCATCACGCGGCCCTGCTCGTCATGCCAGTCCCACACACACGTGGGGGCGACGTAGAACACATCGGCTTGTGAATCATCAGACGTGGCGTTTGCTTCCTTATACCAGGCACTTTCCGCGCCGTAGTCGGGCTCTGTGGGCATGAGATAGTTTGACGGGCCGTCGGAACATCCCACACACACCGCACACAACCAATAGAGTAGGACAAAATGGACTTTATTCATAAGCACAGATTTTGTTTTACAGTGCAAAGATAGGCATCTCTATTTATAAACGCAAACAAAAGTTAGCAAATCATAACACGTGGTGCCGGGAAATTCCGGACACGGGCAAATCGGCCGCTGCTTGTTGTCTTAAAAAACACTACCTTTGCAGCGCACAAATCAATGACTACGGAAATGACTTTCAACCAACATACGCTGCCCAACGGATTGCGCATCATCCAGTCGCCTTCGGCCACGTCGGTGGCATACGCCGGGTTCGCCATCGATGCCGGTACGCGCGACGAAGAAGAGCGCGAGCAGGGCATGGCGCACTTTGTCGAACACCTCATCTTCAAGGGCACGCAGAAGCGACGTGTGTGGCACATCCTGAACCGCATGGAGCGCGTCGGGGGCGACCTGAACGCGTTCACCAACAAGGAAGAAACCATCATCTACACGGCCTTCATGGCCGAGCACTTTGCCCGTGCGGCAGAGTTGCTCACCGACATCGTGTTTCACAGCACCTTCCCGCAGCAGGAGATAGGGAAGGAGGTGGAGGTCATTCTCGACGAGATACAGAGCTATGAAGACAGCCCCTCGGAACTCATCTTCGACGACTTTGAGAACCTGCTCTTCCAAGGTCATCCGCTCGGGCGCAATATCCTGGGCGACCCGCATCTGCTGAAGACATTCCGCTCGGACGATGCCCTGCGCTGGACAAGCCGCTTCTACACACCGGCCAACATGGTGTTTTTTCTGCGCGGCAACGTGGACTTCCGTCATGTGGTGCATCTGCTGGAAAGGCTCACGGTCGACGTCGTTTCCGGCACGGCCAACATGCGGGCTACCGATTTGCCGCCTTATCGCCCCGTGGCCCGCGCCCAACGGCGTGACACACACCAGGCGCATGTGATGCTGGGCCGGCGCAGTTATGACGCGCACAGCGACCGCCGCACGGCACTCTACTTGCTGAACAACGTCTTGGGCGGCCCGGGAATGAACAGCCGTCTGAACGTGTCACTGCGCGAACGCCGCGGACTGGTGTACAACGTGGAGAGCAGCTTGACCTCATACACCGACACGGGTGTGTTCAGCATCTACTTCGGATGCGACCCTGCCGACATCGACCTCTGCCTGGGGTTGGTGCACAAGGAACTGCGCCATCTGCGCGAGGTGCGCCTCACTGACGCGCAGCTTGCAGCAGCCAAGAAGCAAATCATCGGTCAAATCACCGTGGCGGGCGACAATTTCGAAAACCTGGCGCTCGACATGGGGAAGACCTT
>CAZOKL010000010.1:9717-18444 GCA_964580305.1 uncultured Bacteroides sp. | reverse complement strand
CCGATGCGGAAGTACCGGGGCGTTAACCATTCGGTGCCGAGGATTTCCTTCACGATGGAGTAATAGACCAGTGCATCGTGCACGCTGCGGATGCCTCCTGCGGCCTTGAAGCCCACCATGCGTCCCGTCTGCTTGTGATATTCTTTGATGGCCTGGCACATCACGTAGGCGGCCTCAGGAGTGGCAACAGAGCCGTCTTTGCCGGTGGATGTCTTGATGAAGTCGGCTCCTGAATACATGGCCAGTATGGCGGCTTTTTTCACACTGGCAGCCGAATGGAGCAGTCCGGCCTCCAGGATGACCTTCAGTGGCTTTGTGCCGCAGAGCTCCTTCAACTCGTCGAGTTCGTCGCACAGGTCTTCATAGTTCCCGTCAAGAAACTTGCCCACCGCCATCACGGTGTCAATCTCCGTGGCTCCGTCGTGAAGAGCCATGGCCGTTTCTGCCACCTTCACCTCGGTGAATGTCTGTGCCGAGGGGAATCCGCCGGACACGGCTGCCACTTCCACATTGTCTGCCTCCAGCGACTGGCTCACCAGATGGCAGAAGTTGGGATACGTGCACACGGCTGCCACGCAGGGCATGTTGGGATAGGCATCGTCAAAAGCATTCACACGCTCAACCAGGCGGAGGATGTCCTCTTCGGTGTCGGTCGTGCGGAGCGATGTCAGGTCGAGGCAGGAGAGGATGCATGTCTTCACCTCGGTCGTGTTGTTCTCTGTGACATGTGCCTGGATGATGTTGTCAACGGCTTGTGTGACGTCCGCATCGTTCAGCTGTGTCTCATACCTGGCCAGGGCGGCATCATACTTGCTTGGCTGATGCAGGTGTTCCTTGTCTTCTTCCTCTTCGTTGCATTCGCAGTGGTCATGACTGCAATCGTGGCTGTGGTCATGTTCGCAGCAGCATTCCTTGTTGTTGTGTTCATGGCCACACTCGCACTCGTGTTCCTTCTTATGGTTCATAACTTTAAAGTTTTGAATTGTTCTTATGTCTGTCTTTGTCGCGGTTGGTCTTCTTTTCCAGATTCTGACGGAAAGCTTCGGTGAGATTGACTCCCGTCTGGTTGGCCAGGCAGAGAAGCACCCAAAGCACGTCGGCCATTTCATCGGCCAGATTGTCCTTCTCACCGGGTTTGAACGACTGATCGCCATACTTGCGTGCCATCACACGGGCCAGTTCACCCACTTCTTCGGTGAGCACAACCATGTTGGTCAGTTCGCTGAAGTAGCGCACCCCATAGGTGTGTATCCAGTTGTCAACGGTCTGTTGAGCTTCTTCGATAGTCATTATTCCTTGTTTTTAGAGTCTATGATAATTGTGACCGGACCGTCGTTGAGCAGTTCCACTTTCATGTCTGCCCCGAACGTGCCCGTCTGTACGGGTTTGCCCAGGTCTTGAGAAAGGGTTTGACAGAAAGCCTCGTAGAGCGGAATAGAGATGTCCGGTTTTGCGGCACGTATATAGGAGGGACGGTTGCCCTTCTTTGTGGAGGCATGAAGTGTGAATTGACTGACGACGAGGATGTCGCCTCCGACTTCGAGAATGCTGCGGTTCATCACGCCGTTCTCGTCGTCAAAGATGCGCAGGTTCACCGTCTTCTTGCAGAGCCAGTCCACATCGTCCCGGGTGTCGGCATCTTCAATGCCCACCAGCACAAGCATGCCGTTCCCGATGGCAGACTTTTGCACACCGTCGATGGTGACTGAGGCGTGACCTACGCGTTGGATAACGATTCGCATAGATTCGTATGATTTTAAAATTCTAACAATGGTTCGGGCAGACCGGCATCCGGCCGGTTCGCTCATGCAAATATAGCATATATGTATGAAAAAGAGAAATGACAGAGCTTGGCGACAGCTGCATTCACTGATTCAGAAAGTCGTGCACCAGCTTGGCTTTAGCTGGGCCGACCACGGCCGACAATTCGTCGAGCGAGGCTTCACGGATGCGCTTCACGCTCTTGAATTCTTTCAGCAGGGCGTTCTTGGTTTTTTCGCCGACACCTTTCACGGTGTCGAGCACAGATGCCACCTGCCGTTTGCTGCGCTTGTCGCGGTGAAACGTGATGGCAAAGCGGTGCACTTCATCCTGGATGCGTTCGAGAAGGTGAAACAGGGGCGTGCTTTGCTTTACGCCGATGACGACGGGAGGGAAGCCATAGAGCAGTTCCGAGGTGCGGTGACGATTGTCCTTGGCCAGGCCGGCAATGGCGATGTTGAGGTGCAGCTCGTCTTCGACCACTTTGCGCACCACCTCCATCTGGCCTTTGCCGCCGTCAGTAATGATGAGGTCGGGCAGGGGAGTGCCTTCGGCCAGCGCACGACTGTAACGACGCCGCACGACTTCCTGCATGGAGGCGTAATCATCCGGCCCGACGACTGTCTTGATGTTATATTTCCGATAGTCCTGCTTCGAGGGTTTGGCTTTTTTGAACACCACGCAGGCCGCCACGGCATCCGATCCGCTGATGTTGGAGTTGTCGAAACACTCAATCTGCATGGGCAGTTTGGGCAGATGGAGTTGCTCTTGAATCTCGCGCATCAGGCGCACGCTTTTCTGTTCAGGATTGAGCTTCTCGGCTTGTTTCAGACGGTCGACTTTATATTGTTTCACATTGAGTAGTGATAGGTCGAGCAGCGTCTTTTTGTCCCCTCGCTGAGGGATGGTGAACGTCACTCCGGCCAGTTCCAGGTCAAGCTCAAAGGGAATGATAATTTCGCGCGAACGGCTCTTGTATCGCTCGCGCATTTCAACGATGCCCATAGCCAACAACTCTTCCCTGGTTTCGTCCAGACGTTTCTTATATTCGAACGTGAAAGCCTGGTTGACGCAACCGTTCGTGATGTGGAGGTAGTTGATGTAGGCTGAACCTTCATCTTCGGCAATGGAAAAAACATCGATGTTGTGCAGCACGGAACTGACCACTTCGCTGCGTGAACGGTAGGCCTCAATGAGCTCATATTTCTCCTTCACGCGCTGCGCTTCCTCAAAGCGCATCTCCGCGGCCAGTGCTTGCATCTCGCTCATCAAGGCGGCACTGATTTCGCGTGTGTTTCCCTTGAGGATTTCTTTCACCTGGGCAATGTTCTCCATGTATTCCTCGTGCGATTGCTGCCCGGCGCAAGGCCCTTTGCAGTTCTTGATGTGATATTCCAGGCACACTTGGAACTTGCCCGCCTGAACATTTTCCGGCGTCAAAGACAAGTGGCAAGTGCGTATCGGGTACAGACGCTTGATAAGTTCCAACACGGCGTTCATCGAGGGAATGTGGCTGTAAGGGCCGAAATAGGTCGAGCCGTTGCGGATAATCTTTCGCGTGCGAAAGACGCGCGGAAAGTATTCATTCGTCACGCAAATGGACGGATAAGTCTTGTCGTCTTTCAGCAAGACATTGTAACGAGGCTTGTATTTCTTGATAAGGTTGTTTTCGAGCAACAGTGCATCTTCCTCCGTTTTCACCACGATGTAGCGGATGTCGGCAATCTTGCTCACCAGCACACGCGTCTTTCCCGGAGCATGTTCCTTGCTGAAATAGGAGTAGACGCGGCGCTTCAGGTTCTTTGCCTTGCCCACATAGATGATGACTCCTTCTTTATTCAGGTATTGATAGATGCCGGGACTGTCGGGCAGGTTTTGCACGATGTTGCGCAGGTATTCGTTCGTGTTGAGTACTTCCACGGCTTCAGACTTGCAAGACGGTTTCGATGCATGCTTCCTCAGGGAAGTTGGCGCGGCCATTTAAATGCTTCAGCTCGATGATGAAGTTTACGTAGGTCTGTTTCGGATGAAACTGCTGCACCAGGCGATAGGCTGCACACATTGTGCCGCCGGTGGCAAGGAGGTCATCGTGGAGCAAAACGACATCGTCTTCCGTAATGGCATCCTTGTGGATTTGGATGGTGTCGTGCCCGTACTCCTTGTCATAGCTTTCCTCCAGCACGTCGGCAGGGAGCTTGCCCGGCTTGCGTGCCAAGACGAAACCTGCACCTAAGCGGACAGCCAATGCGGTTCCCATGATGAAGCCGCGTGACTCAATGCCCACCACCTTTGTGATGCCCCTGTCTTTATACATGTCATAAAGAATCTCCTCCAGTTCATGGAGGCAAGCGGCATTTTTAAGCAACGTGCTCACGTCCCAAAAGAGGATGCCTTTTGTGGGAAAGTCACTTATAGTTCTTAAACTGTTTTTTAGTGTTTCTTTGCTCATAATAAGTTTGTTATGATGATTAGTTTTACTTTTTGTTTCACGTGGAACACTCCAGTGGGTCAGCGCCCCATGAGTACCAGCAGAACGTTTACATCGCTCGGAGAGATGCCGGGGATGCGGCTGGCCTGGGCTAACGTCTCGGGGTCAATCTTCAAGAGCTTCTGCCGAGCTTCGGTCGAGAGTGACTGGATGGAGGCATAGTCGAACTTTCCTTTAATCTTGATGTTTTCCAGACGTTGCATCTTCTCGGCAATCATCCGCTCGCGCTCGATATAGCCTTGATACTTGATGCGCACCTCTGCCGCCTCGATGGTTTCATCATGACGCTCCGTGACGGTGTCGAGGCAACGGCGGAAGGCGGGAATGTGTTCGGCAATGTTTGTCAGCGTCACTTGCGGACGGTTGATGAGGTCGATGAGCTTGCAGCCGTGACGAAGCGGTGTCGTGCCGAGCGACTCCAAAGCCGGGTTGATGAGGTCTGCCTTGATGGAGTAGGTTTCCGTGAAGTGCATGATGCGTTCAATGTCTTCACGCTTTTGGCAGAGGCGGTCATAGCGGTCACGCTTGGCCAGCCCCAACTGATAGGCTCGTTCTGTCAGACGCATGTCGGCGTCGTCTTGCCGGAGCAGGATGCGGTATTCGGCACGCGAGGTGAACATGCGGTAGGGCTCGTCGACACCCTTGGTCACAAGGTCGTCAATGAGTACACCGATATAGGCTTCGTCGCGATGGAGCACGAAAGGCTCACCGCCCTGACAGTTGATGGCCGCATTCACACCGGCCACCAGCCCTTGGCCTCCGGCTTCCTCATAGCCGGTCGTGCCGTTGACCTGTCCGGCAAAGAAGAGATTCTTCACCACTTTTGACTCCAAGGTGTGCTTTAGCTGTGTCGGGTCGAAATAGTCATATTCGATGGCATAGCCCGGGCGGTAGATAACCATGTTGCGGAAGGCGGGAATCTTCTTCAAGGCTTCCACCTGGATGTCGATGGGCAGGGAGGAAGAGAATCCGTTCAGATAGAGTTCCTGCGTGTTCTCACCTTCGGGTTCGAGGAAGAGTTGATGCTGCTCCTTGTCTGGGAAGGTTACGATTTTTGTCTCTATGCTGGGACAGTAGCGGGGGCCGATGCTCTGGATTTGTCCGTTGTAGAGTGGCGAGTCGGGGAGTCCGGCTCGCAAGACATCATGCACTTCGGGATTCGTGAAGCACGTCCAGCACTGCAACTGCTTCAGCTTGCGGGGTTCGCTCAGGAAACTGAAACTGTGAAAATCGTGTTCCCCGTCTTGCGTATCCATGAGGCTGTAGTCCACGCTGCGGCCGTCGATGCGCACGGGCGTACCGGTCTTCATGCGACCGAAGGCGATGCCGTGACGGACGATGGACTCCGTGAGCAGAAGCGATGCGGGTTCTGACACGCGGCCTCCGGGCAACTTCACACGGCCGAAGTGCATCAGTCCGTTGAGAAAGGTGCCTGCCGTGAGGACGACGGCTTTTGCATGGAACGTGACGTCCAGCTGGGTTCTCACACCGGTGGCTTCGCCATTCTCCACCAGTAGCTCTGTCACGGTGTCTTGCCAGATGTGCAGGTTGGGAATGCCGTCGAGCACTTCGCGCCATGCCCAAATGAACTTTTCACGGTCGCACTGTGCACGCGGACTCCACATGGCAGGGCCCTTTGAACGGTTCAACATGCGAAACTGGATGGCCGTTCGGTCGGTCACCAGTCCCATGTATCCGCCCAAGGCATCAATCTCACGGACAATCTGCCCCTTGGCAATGCCGCCCACGGCAGGGTTGCAACTCATCTGGGCTATCTTGTTCATGTCCATCGTGATCAGACACACCTTTGCTCCGAGGTTGGCGGCAGCCGCCGCAGCTTCGCAACCGGCGTGTCCGGCACCGATGACAACAATGTCATAGCTAAATTCCATTTCTAATCTATTTAAATTCTCTTTTTCAACCGATTGCAAAGGTAGGCATTTTTTCGCTTATGCGCTTTTCACCGGAAAGGGTTTTGAGTGGCGTGTCAGAGAGTGGGTGAGGACGGAAAGGAGGGCGGGCGAGCACGGAAAGGAAGGTAGCCGACCACGGACTCCTGTGCCGGGTCGGCCGCCCTCTATGGGGCTCTTCGTGCGGACGGGCAAGAGGTGGAGCCCACTTTCCGGACAATTTTTCTCTGGATTATCCGACTGACGTGACGCACATCAAAGTGACAAAATATGCAGTAGTCAGATGCAGATGGGCGTATTTTTCTTACATTTATCCGCATGATTATGAATGTTCATGCTCGATAATACCTGAATCTGCTTACACTTCGAATCTGGATAAGCCGCTGATTTTCGATTTTTTTGGAGGAGACGGACGAGAGGCCGGAAAAATTCAATTCTCAGCGGCTTTGGATAAAGAAAATCGCCCCGGATGAGTACATCCGAGGCGAAACGCCTACTAAAAAACTATTATCTCTAAAAGAAGAATCATTTCAAGGCCTCACTGACCGGAGACCCAATGCAGCCGCTGGGCATCTGTATGTGGAGCAAGGCTGCTATCGTGGCGGCGATGTCGGTCATGTGCACTTCGCGCGTGGTCTCGCCTTGGCGCACACCCCAGCCCATGAACAGCAAAGGTATGTGGGCATCATAGGGGCACCACACGCCGTGCGTGGTGCCACGTCCGTCGCTGTTTTCACCGGCATACCAGCCGGGATTGAGCACCACCTGGATGTCACCGCTGCGCTTGCTGTTGTAGCCGTTGATGATGCGTTCACGGATGGGAGCGGGCAGGGGAGCCGTGCCGATCTCTTCCAAATCGACGGCATACATCACTTCGTTGTGCGAGCGAAGATGGTTGACAACGGCCTGCTTCACCGCACGAAGGTCGGCTCCGGCAGCCTGCAACTTGGCACGGTTGAGATACACCTGATAGTTCATCACGGCCTGCACGCCGTCTTCAACGTGGAAATCGGCAGCCAGCAATGAGTCGAGGGCGGCCTCCTCGGCTGCGGGACTCCATTCGCCGGAGGGCACTTTATGGTCTGACAGAAAGCGGACATTGTGTGCCGCGGCGTGGTCGGCCGTGAGGAAGACGGTGTAGTTGCCGGCACCCACTTTCTCGTCAAGAAGGCTCAGAAAGGTGGCGAGGTCTTTGTCCAGACGCAGATAGGTGTCTTCCGTCTCGACGGCATTCGGGCCGAAGCGATGCCCCACATAGTCGGTCACCGAGAGGCTGATGGCAAGCAGGTCGGTGACGTCGTCCTGACCCAGAGCCTCGCCGTCGAGCGCTTCGGAAGCCAGCCAGAAGGTCATCGTGCATCCGTGGGGAGTCTCGCGGATGATGCTGTAGTCCTTGGTCTTCAGCAGCTGCGAAGTGCGCACGGGGAACACGGGTTTGGCATCCTTCGTGAAGGGCTCTTCATAGGGCGTGTCGTCAGCCGTGCTCTGAAGATACGTTTCAATGGGATAGAGCGTGTGCCAGTCTTGCTCCAACAACTGACGGGCGGGGTCGGTGGCATTGAACTTCTTCACCCATTCGGGGAGCTCACTTCGATAGTGTGTACTCGTAATCCAGCGACCGGTTTTGCCGTCAAACCAGTAGGCACCGTCAGCCGTGTGCCCGCCGGGAAGGATGGAGGCACGGTCTTTCAGCGCGATGCTGATGACCTTGGAGCGGAAGTTGGTTGCCAGATGAAGCTCGTCGCCAATGGTGGTGACGAGCAGGTTTCGGGGCGACATTTGTCCTGCCGAGTTGTCGCATCCCACGCTGCTCACGGTGGAGTCGTCAGCGCAATAGGTCTTCCGGCCCGTGTCGCGGAAGATGAAACTGTTGCCGGCAATGCCGTGGATGGCGGGCACCGAGCCGGTGTAGATGCACGTATGGCCGATGGCCGTCACCGTGGGGACATAGTCGATTTGTGTGTTCTCGCAGCTGAAACCCTCGTTCAGCAGACGTTTGAAACCACCTTCGCCATAGCGGTCATAGTAGCGATAAAGATAGTCCCAGCGCATTTGGTCGACAACAATGCCCACTACCAAACGGGGACGGGCCACGTCAGAAGGCTCTGCCGCCCTTGCCGGGAGCAGGCCGAGTGCAAACGTGGCGCACAGGGTCAGGAATATTCTTTTCATAGGTCAAAATGTTGATTAATTATCGGTTTGCAAAATAACAAAATCCGGCCAATGTTCGTGTTACAACGGTGTGAAATCGCTGCGCCGGATGCCATCGAAACGAGCCTTTATGCCGACATCATGGCGCTGAAGCTGCCAAACGGTGAGACGCTTCCCACGCTGGAGTACTATTATTATAAGGTGTTCCGCCGCCACCCCGATGGGTGATTTCTGATTGTTTCTGGATGCTCAGACCGTGCCCGGAGGATGCCTTTCAACGGAGTCCGCCCGGGCACGGTTGTTCATTTGGGCGGCCTTTCTTTGTAAACGATTTTCCCGATGTGCTAACTGCACATCCCCCTACTGGCTATCAGGCACTTAGCATGCCATATACCGGTGTTTTGCCGAGGTGGCCAC
>CAZOKL010000010.1:6819-9617 GCA_964580305.1 uncultured Bacteroides sp. | reverse complement strand
GGTGGCCACCTCGGCACTGTCTTGGTAGCTACCTTGGCATTGCCTTGGTAGACTGTAAATGATTTTCGGCAGACGGCTCTCCGTCGGCCTTTGCGCCGTCACTTGAGCATCAGCTCGCTGATGAGGCGGTCGGCATGTCCGTAGCGCTCCATGACGAAGAGCACATAGCGGATGTCAACGCCGATGCATCGCTGCAGCTCAGGCGCAAACACGAGGTCGCCGCTCATCGCCTCCCAGTTGCCGTCGAAGGCCAGGCCGATGAGCTCGCCGCGGCCATTGAACATGCCACTTCCTGAGTTGCCGCCCGTGATGTCGTTCGTAGAAAGGAAGCACGTGTTCATGTCGCCCTGCCCGTTTCCGTAGCGACCATAGTCGCCGTTAAATAGCTTCAGCACCTCGGGTTCGATGCGATATTCGCTGTTCTCCTCGCCCTTCTTGGCCTTTTCGAGCACGCCCTTCGTGGTGGTGTAGTAGCTGTAGTGCACGGCATCAAGCGGGTCATAGCTCTTCACTACGCCGTAACTCATGCGCAGCGTGAAGTTGGCATCAGGATAGAAGTTGCGGTCAATCTGCATCTCGCGCAGCGCATCACAGAGCTTGCTTTCGTTGAGCATGATGACGTCATAGTCCGCCTCACAGGAGCCGATGATGGCATCATTATAGGTGTCGATGAGCGAGCGAACGGCACACACCAGCGGGTCATTGTCCTTGTTCAGCGTCGAGTCGGCGGCCAGCAGACGCTCCAGTCCGCGCGTCGTGGTGAATGCAGAATGGTCATAGATGCTGTCGACATAGGCACGATAGTCGCCTCCGCACTGTGTGGCTATGGTCTGGTAAATGGAGGGATGGAAACGCTCGTCGGGCACCACGCGTGCATACTCGCGCAGCATCGTGGCAAACACCTCGCGGTCAATTTGCAGGTCCATGTCGGCATACAGTTTCTCATATTGTTCCATCGTGCGGCGTTTCATGTCGGGCGTCATGTCAGACACGTGCATCTTCAAGAATCTGACGATGAAGCGCGGAAGCTCCGCCGCGTTGAACATGCTCTCGTAATAAAAGCTGTATGCCCGTTGCGCGTCGAAGCTCGCTGCGTATGCCTTTTGCAGCGTCGGGAGCACGTCGCCATATTTCTTCTGCATGTCGGGGTTCTGTCCGAGCCACGCCTGCAAGCGCTGTTCGAGGTCTCGTTTCTGTCCGATGACGTTGAGGTCGGCAATGCTTTTATTCATGCCGATGCTGTTCTTCCAGTAGTTCGAGCTCTTGGCAAACTTGGATGCATATTTGATGCGGGTGGCGTCGTCGGCGTCCATATACTTCGACCAGATGTCCTGCTTGATGCCGCGGATTTCAATCATTGCGGCGTTTGACGTCTTCATTCGCTCATCCACTCCGTATGACGACAGATAGCGTTCGGTGGAGCCGGGATAGCCCAACGTCATGCAGAAGTCGCCCTCTTTATAGCCCTGGAGTGAGATGGGGGCATAGGTCTGTGCCTTGTAAGGACGGTTTTCGGCGGCATACTCGGCCGGTTCGTTGTCCGCATTCGCATAGATGCGGAACACGGAGAAGTCGCACGTGTGTCGCGGCCACATCCAGTTGTCCGTGTCGCCGCCGAAGTTGCCGAGCGACGAGGGCGGTGCATAGACAAGCCGCACGTCCTTGTAGTCCTTGTAGATAGAGAGGTAGAATTCATTGCCCTGATAGTAGGAGGCAACCTCCGCACGCAGCAGCTCGTTGCCGGCCACAGCTTCCTTTTCAATGATGCGGCTGATGGAGTCCACCACGTGTCGGCGCACGGCCCGTGACATGTCGTCGGTGAGTTCACTCTTGATGCGCTGTGTCACGTCCTCCGTCCGCACCAGGAAACTCACGAACAGGTCGGGGGTGGGCAGCTCTTCCTCAAGGCTGTTCGCCACGAAACCATTGCTCAGGTAGTCATGCTCCGTCGTGCTGTTTTCCTGTATGGTGCTGTAGCCGCAGTGATGGTTTGTGAACACAAGTCCGTCTGGCGAAACAACCACTCCCGAACAGAAGCCGCCGAAGTTCACGATGGCATCCTTGAACGATGGCCCGTCAGGATTGTAGAGTTCCTTGGCCGAGAGTTTCAGCCCGAGTTCTTTCATTTGCTTTTGCGATTGCTTGCTGAGCATGCTCAGCACCCACATGCCTTCATCGGCTTGTGCGGGCAAGGGCATGAGCACCAGTGTGCAGAGTGCCCCCGCAAGCAGTTTGTAAACAGTCTTTTTCATTCTTCTTTATTTTAAATGATAAGTTAATGATGTATGCACGGTTCACTTGAAGAAACGCCCCACGTAGGGCAACTGCCGCAGCGGAAGGTCTTTCTTCACGAGATAGGCCACGAATATCAGCAATAGTGCCGTGTTGAGCAAGAGACGCACGGCGAGAGGCCATCCCGTCTCCTCAACAGCCACATAAAGAACATAGAGCACGGCCGCCAGCACCAGATAGACCGCCATGCCCCGCACGTCGTAGCGTATGGGGAACTTGCGCTGGCCGATGAAGTAGGACAGGAGGGTGATGACACCATAGCCCGCCACAGATGCCCAGGCCGAAGCCACATAGCCGTAGCTCGGCACGAGCCAGACGTTGAGCACGACAATCACCACGCAGCCGATGATGGAGAAGTAAGCTCCCCAGCGCGTCTCGTCGATGAGCTTATACCAGAAGGAGAGGTTCATGTAGATGCCCTTGCAGATTTCGGCCAGCATCACGATGGCCACCACTGAAAGTCCCTCCCAATAGTCGCGTGCCACGAGATAGCGCAGGATGTCCAT
>CAZOKL010000010.1:0-6719 GCA_964580305.1 uncultured Bacteroides sp. | reverse complement strand
ATATCATTTTGTCCACCGTCATGTTGAGCACGCCCACCAGGCCGAGGATAAGCAGCGGGAAGGAGTAAGTCAGCATGCGGCGCATGAGTTGCCGGTCGGGTCGGTAGGAGAATCCGCGCAGCTCAGGGATGAAAAACAGCATTTGCACGGCCGAACAGATGAGGTTGCTCAAGAAAATGTAGCCCACCACATAGTCCGGGTCATAAAACCAGTCTACCGTCGAGGGAGCCACACGCAGCAGCCACGGGCAGAGCAAGAGGAAGAAAAGATTGAGCGCAATGTTGCCCACGATGGAGAAGAGCTTGATGGCGGCAAACTTGATGGGCCGCTTCTGATAGCGCAAGTAGGCAAATGGAATGCACTGAAAAGAGTCGAGCGCGACCACCACCACCATCATGCCCACAAACTCAGGATGGGAGGCATAGCCCAGTACGCCGGCCAGCGGATGCAGGCAGCCCAGGCACACGAGCACGAAGAGGAGCGACAGGCTGCCAACGAAAAGGAGCGAGTTGGCATACACATGGCGCGGGTCTTCGCCCTGCTTGTTGGCAAAGCGGAAGAAGCCTGTCTCCATGCCGAAAGTGAGAAACACGAGCATCAGCGCCGTGAAGGCGTAGACGTTTGACACAATGCCATAACCACCCGTCGAGGCGGGGATGACATTCGTATACAGAGGGACGAGCAGATAGTTCAGGAAACGACCGACGATGCTGCTCAGTCCGTATATGGCCGTGTCTTTGGCCAGTGATTTGAGTTCCATAGACCTTTCTTCTTTATCAATCGAACAACGTCCGTCCCTGTTGGTAGCGGTTACGCCCCAGATGCTTGTAGGCCAGGTCGGTCACTTCGCGGCCGCGGGGTGTACGCTTGATGAAGCCCTCTTTGATGAGAAACGGTTCGTAGACTTCCTCCAGCGTGCCGGGGTCTTCACCCAGTGCGGTGGCGATGGTGGTCAGCCCCACGGGGCCTCCGCCAAACTTGTCGATGATGGTGCCCAGAATCTTGTTGTCTATCTCGTCCAGTCCGTAACGGTCAATATTGAGCGCCTCCAGGGCAAAGCGGGCTATCTCCGTGTCGATGCGGCCTGAACCTTTCACCTGAGCGAAGTCGCGCACACGTCGCAGCAGGGCATTGGCGATGCGCGGCGTGCCCCGGCTGCGTGAAGCGATTTCGCCTGCCGCCTTCTCGTCACACGGCACTTGCAGGATGCGTGCCGAACGCAGAATGATGCGGCGGATGATGTCGTCGTCATAATACTCCAGGTGCAGGTTGATGCCGAAGCGGGCGCGGAGGGGAGCCGTGAGCAGTCCGCTGCGTGTGGTGGCACCCACAAGGGTGAACGGGTTCAGTTCGAGCTGGATGCTGCGTGCAGACGGGCCTTTGTCAATCATGATGTCAATGCGGTAGTCCTCCATTGCCGAGTAGAGGTATTCCTCCACCAGCGGCGAGAGGCGGTGTATTTCGTCAATAAACAGCACGTCGTTCGCTTCGAGTGAGGTGAGCAGTCCGGCCAGGTCGCCCGGCTTGTCGAGCACGGGGCCGGAAGTAATCTTGAAGCCCACTCCCAGCTCGTTGGCAATGATGTTGCTCAGTGTGGTCTTGCCCAGTCCGGGAGGGCCGTGAAGCAGGGTGTGGTCAAGTGGCTCACCGCGCATGCGTGCCGCTTTGACAAACACCTGCAAGTTTCCCACCACCTTGTCCTGTCCGCAGAAGTCGCTGAACTTCAAGGGGCGGAGTGCATTCTCGAAGTCGCGCTCCCGCTTGTCATATTGCTGATGGCGTATATCGAAATTTTCTTCCATGTGTTTTTGTTCTTTTCAAGAGGGGGAGGCCAGTTTTTCTTTGACTACGATTCGTTAAGCGCGCAGGTCTGGAGTAGTTGTTTTATTCATCAGATACTCTTTGTTTTATCCGTTCTTCTGCTTCGCGATTCGTCTGCATCGCTTTCTTGCGGGCCGCCTTCATCAGGTTTCCGTAATCATAACTTTAAATCCTCCTCGATTTCAAGTTTCGTTTTTGCAAAGGTACGATTACTTTTGTAATGACGTGAACTCCTTGATGGGCAATTCTGCCGGACGCCGCACAAAAAAGTGTCCACACACATCTGTGTTGTCTTGCAGAATGCGCCTCACTGATGATGCCCCTTCGCGGGAGAGAGTGTGCATGAATGGAGTGGATAAACTTCTTACAGCCAGCTTGCCGTGACTGTCTGTTTCAGTTTTAACCAATCTAACTCTTAAATTATATGGGAATAACCTTAGAAAAAAAGAAAAGGGACAACGGGCGCATTGCGCTCTTTCTGAATTTTTGCTTCGAACACAGACGCTGGCGCGAATCGTTGCACATCACGCTGGAAAAACCTGTCGATGCTGCCACGCGGCGCATGAACCGGGAAAAGATGCAAATGGCGCTGGCGATACGTAATAAATGCGAGCTGGACTTCCTTGCAAACAAGAACAGCATCAAGACTTCACAGCGGAGTGCCGGGGCCAACTGTCTCGACATTTTCCAGGACTTCATCGGACTATATCAGGGAAAAGACATCAAGATGGTGCAGGCTTCGTGCAACTATCTTCGGATGTTTGTCAACAACCGGCCCCTTTATGGCTGGCAGCTCAACCGGGCTTTCTGCCTGCAGTTTTACGAGTTCCTGAAAAAGCATCTCTCGGGACACACGCCGGCTGGCTATTTCAGTAAGTTCAAGCAATGCCTGGACTACGGCGTCGAACGACATCTGCTGCCGGCCAATCCGGCACGCAACGTGCGCGTGGCGACGCAAAACGAGTTTACCAAAGCCATACTCAATGCCGGCGAAATAGCCCGTCTGGCCGACACACCCTGTGCCGGCCATGAGGTGAAGCGGGCCTTCCTCTTTGCCTGCAACACGGGGTTGCGCTGGTGCGACGTCACTTCGCTTCACATTGATGCCGTCGACTGGCCCAATCGCATGCTGCACATCGTGCAGCAGAAGGTAGAGCAACGCTCAAGCAAAGCGGTGCTTCACCTTCCGCTCAACGACTCGGCCCTGCTGTTGCTTCGTGCCTTTCCGCCCATGGCCGACGGACGCGTGTTTACTCTCCCCTCATACTCCTACTCCCGGCGTGTGCTCCAGGTATGGGTGAACCGTGCCGGCATCAACAAGCACATCACGTTTCACTGTGCCCGGCATTCGTTCATCACCAACCTGCTTCTCGTCGGAGCCAACATCAAGACCGCCTCGGAGCTTGCCGGACACTCCACCATCCGCCACACGGAGAAATACGTGCACATCGTGGACGACCTCAAGCGTAGGGCCGTGGACAGCCTGCCGCCTCTTCCTCTCCGCTTCGGCAGACCGATGAAATCCAAACCGGACGAGTGACACCGTGAAGATGTCACTTGCCGTGCTCGTGCACAGCTTGTGAGCGCTCCGTCAAGACGATGCCGACGTGCATCACTGTCAACAGTCTTATCCGGATTCGTGGCTACTCCTGCAGATGTCATTCCGAAGGCTGTCTGCAGGAGTTTTCTTGTTAGTCTGTGTCTAAATAAAAATGATGCCGACCCGCTGCCAAAAGCCCGGCCAGAGCCCCTTGGAGGGCGGGTAGGAGCGGAATAGAGGCCGCCCGACGACGCCCTCTATTCCGCTCTTGCCCGCCCTTTACTCCGTGGTCGGCCCGAATCCTGTCGGCTTGCACCGCTGCTTTCTTTCTCACAATTCGCACTTTGCCCTTTGTTCCGCAAAAAGTCTTCAGGACAACAAAATTCATGCAACTTCCGTCACTTCATAGCCACCCGCCTTCCGCTCAAAATCGGTGCAATGCACTGTCTGGCAATGTCTTGCAGGAAAGCCCGAAATAGTGGGCACGAATACTACTTATTTGTCCAATGCCGTGAACGACTGCTTCGGATGCAATTTGAAGACACTAATCAACTGGTATCGAGTGCAATATGCCAAGAAGATGCTTTGCAAGCGCATCTACCGGCTGAAGGACATCCCCTACGTCTGCGGTTTTTCCTCCAAGAGCACATTCTACGTTTCGTTCAAACGGTGTGAAGGAATGACTCCAAACCAATACTTGTCTGCTCAGAGGGAGGCATCGCCAGCAAGGAAGAACAAATGACAATAATACAATTTAAAACATTTAAATTTAAAGTTTTAACTATTATGAACAACAAAAAGTTTATGAACGCACTCCTGTTTAGTGCAGCACTGCTATCGACAGGAATGATGTCGTCTTGCAAAGACTATGATGATGACATCGACACACTTAATGACAGGGTCTCTGCTGTGGAAACAGACATCGCTGAACTCCAGAAGCAAATCGAAGAGGGCAAATGGGTGACGAGTTTTCAAAGAAACACGACCGATGACGGCTATGTGCTCACGCTCTCTGACGGAAGCACTTTAGAGATTAAAGACGGCGAAAATGGTGCGAACGGTGCGAACGGCACCACTTGGGAAATTGATGAGACAACCAAGAACTGGATTCGCATCGACTCAGACGGAATCCGCACTGACACCGGCATCTGTGCTGAAGGCACAGTGGGCCAGACAGGTCCTGCCGGACAAGACGGCAAGTCGCCCTACATCGAAGACGGCAAATGGATGGTGTGGGATGCTGAAAACGAAACATACGTTGAGGCTGGTTCTGCTGTGGGCATTGCCTCTTACGTTGTGGAATATGACGCTTATTGGGAGCTGAACATTGCCGTAGCAGATGCCGAGGGCAATGCTACCGGCGATTTCTGCAAAGTCATCCTGCCGAAAACTGGCAATATTTCTGCCATCGAGGTGTATAGTTATGATGCAGACAGTCAGACTTTGGGCGATCCGGACATAGAACTCACGTTAGGTAAAAATGAACAAGGCAAGGAAATCACCTTTAACGGAAAGACTTATGCCAAAGATGAAACCTTGGTGTCTAAGAAAGCTCAACTCGTGGCCCAAGTCAATCCGCGTGATGTTGATGCCAGCCTTTACAAATTTTCTTTGGTCAACACTAAAGGTGAAACCAAGTTTGAAGTGTCGGATGCCACTCAAAACATGAGTACGGAACCTTTGAAATATACAAGTACACGTGCTGCGGCAGACGAAGAGACCCCCAACAAGGGTTTGTGGGATCTGTCGCTCAGCATCCCCAAAGGCGTGACTGTGGATAATAGTCAGGCAGCTTACTCCCTCCAGACTACGAGCATCAACGAAGAAAGCACTGTCATCGCTTCGCGCTACAACATCGGCATCAGCGTAAAAGCCGGTCAGACAGAAACTCCGTCAATACAGACAGTGAACCTTGAAGTTGGCAAGACTTACACGTGGGACGAGTTTCTTAAGTTGGCTTTGAGCAACTACGAAACCTGGGAAGCCGCCGACTATTATTTGGCTGTAGCCAAAGCCTCTACGGCTCAGGCTGAAAAAGACGGCGTAAGCATTGACGCCACAAACAAGACCATCACTGTGAGCAAGAGCTTTTCAACGCCGATTACCTATGTACGTTTGAACTATATGGGATTGGACGGAGAAGTATTTGAAGATGTAGAGAATGTTTCCTCTAACGCTAAAGCTCTGTCCATTACAGCTACTGCTGGAAGCGTAATCACACTTGACGACTTCAACTGGAACTTCGATTTGGAAAATAAGACTGTTGAAGTGGCAATCGACGGCAAAGACATTTTGAATGACTTTGTAAACAGTGGCGATGAAGTTACTCCTAACTATACATTCGTGAATGCCGATGTCTTTGTGGATGGCATACTTGTTGTCGTTCCCGACCTTGAAAACGTTTTGGGTAATGTAACATTTGAAGCCAGACCTGACGGCTTCGGTTACAATGACTGGTATGCTAAGATGACATTCGATGAGACTAAGGTATTTGCAGAGTCTTATAAGGCAGTCATCGAGTTGGCTAATGCTGATGGTTCCGAAACAAAGACCATAGAGTTCACCATCAACATCGGCAAGCCCGCAGCTTACACCTTTGTTCGTGAAAGTGCTTACTTCGATGGTAATGCAGCTAAAGTATATCCAGCCATCGCAACTGACGGAGTTTCAACTTATGACATGAGCGTGCTCTACAAGAGCGATTTGGAATATGTGATGTTCTCTGACGGAACGACCACCGGAAGTTGGTTCAGCATCGGAGGTGACAGTCAAGCCAGCATTCCTAATTCCGACGTAAACAAGCCACACAAAGTAATCGTGCTCTACCGTCCGTATGGCAATCCGAACTTGGATGCAACAATCGACGAAATCACCGTGGAAGTTCGTTCACAAATCTATGATGGAAGCATCGAATACGAGGGTGAAACATTGTCTGTGTCCAACGGTGTGGATGCAACGCTGGAACTGAACGACATCTTGTTCAAAGACCAAGCAGGCAAAGAATATGCTGTCACAGGCAATGACAAAGATGACCGTGTAGTGTCTTACAACGTGACTTTGGACGGAGAAAATGCAAATAAATATCTCTCACTGAGTGACGATATGTTCGACCAAGACGGCCGCTTGACCATCTCCAGAAAAGACGAGACTGTGATTGTCACTCCGCAAGACTGCACAGTGAAAATATCTGTAGTCGATGTGTGGGGGCAAACCAAGACATATGACATCACGGTACAGGCCAGATAAGCATCTGTAAATAAATCGGACTAAGATTAAGGGCTACTCTCCACAAAGAGAATAGCCCTTTTTTATACTCTCATGGTTCAATAGTCGTGCCCACTATTGAACTAAACTTCGC
>CAZOKL010000009.1:30916-32757 GCA_964580305.1 uncultured Bacteroides sp. | reverse complement strand
CTAGAATGAGAAACTTTCAGATTTTATTTTGCAATGGGAAAGATAGGGCTTTGCCACATCCGTGTATTTGTTACGCGGATGCCTTATATCAGGATCCCAGCAATGCTGACATCGATTATGAATTCCTTGCTGAAACTGTGGAGGTCATGGTACAGATTGTATTCATTCAAATCATGCTTAACAAATTTATCGGATAAAATCAAAACAGTTTCTAAAAATAAACCATGCATATTGTGTAAAAAACATCGCATTTAAGTTAACAAAAACATAATAAAAAAGAAAATGAGCGCCTTTTGTGTACATTTGTATAATTGAAAATGTTTGCTTTCTGCTATTAACGGGTTTTCGGTAGATTTGTAGACAAAAATCAATTAATAGAATTTATCACAAAAAGATCTTTAGCATGAAAAAGAAATATATATTGACACTTGCCTACATGTGTTACATGCTACTAACACAAGCACAAACTCTGTCAAAAGCACGCGAACTGTTCAAGGAAGGGAATTACACTGAAGCCCTCCCCACATTCCGTAAATTCGTCAAGCAAAGTCCCTCAAACGCCAATTATAACTATTGGTATGGTGCCTGTTGTATGGAAACGGGAGCCGACTCCATTGCCGAGCCCTATCTGGCCAAGGCTGTCTCCCACAAGGTGCTTGAAGCCTATCCCTACCTCGTACGGTTGCAAATGAGCAACTACAAGTTCGATGACGCTGTGAGCACGTGTGAAACATATATCAATCAGTTGACAGCACGCAAAAAAGACACTGAAGAGGCTAAAAAGACCCTTGAGAAAGCGTGCATGGCATCATTAATGCTCAAAGGCACGGAACGTGTGTGTGTTGTGGATAGTTTCGTTGTGGACAAGGCCGACTTTCTGGCCGCCTATAAGACTGGCCCAGAAAGCGGACGGATGATAATGGTTGACGATAGCACCTATTGCTATGAAAACGAATTAGGACAGAAACGCTATTGGGCTATCTCACAGGCTGGCAGGACTGACATTTACACTAGTGACAAATTGCTTGACGAATGGAGTCAACCTAGGCTCGCCAAAGGATTGGATACAGATGGCAACAATAACTATCCCTATCTGCTGGCAGACGGCACGACGTTGTATTATGCCAACGATGGAGCCAATTCGTTGGGTGGATATGATATTTTTGTGACCCGCTATAACACGGACACTGACTGCTATCTGAAGCCTGAAAACCTTGGTATGCCCTATAACTCCATGGCTAATGACTATCTGCTGGTCATTGACGAGTTCAACAATCTGGGCTGGTTTGCTTCCGATCGTTATCAGCCAGAAGGCAAAGTGTGTATCTATGTCTTCGTGCCCACCCTTTCACGGAATACCTTAGACTTTGATGTCGATGGAGAGAAAACCCTAATAGCATGGGCACAGCTGACTTCCATAAGCGACACGTGGACTGATGAGACTGTCGTGCGCAAAGCACAGGAACGCATCGCACAAGCCATTCAGTCACGCCTGCAACAAACTGTCAACCATGACTTCACCTTTGTCATTAACGACCAGCACACATATCATACGCTTACAGATTTCCATTCTAACGAAGCGCGTATGCTGTTCCAACAATTCAGGCAGATGCAGCATGACTTTCAAAAACTCTGTGCTCAGCTCGACAAATTACGTGATCGTTATACTTCATCATCTGACGAACAAAAACAACGAATGACCCTGCAGATCCTCGACCTGGAAAAACGTCAAGAGCAAATGGTCACGCAGCTTGACGAACAGGAGATAAAAGTACGTAACATGGAAAAAAATCATATTGAACGCTAAGATATATGAACAATTAGATTTATCTTTGAATAAT
>CAZOKL010000009.1:0-30816 GCA_964580305.1 uncultured Bacteroides sp. | reverse complement strand
TAATCTTATAACAATCATCAAAATGGACTTACTACTCATCGCTGCTCTCCTGTTTGTAGGACTCATCCTGCTTGTAGCTGAAGTCTACCTTTTTCCCGGACTTAGCATCGCCGGTATTTGTGCCACAGTTTGCTTTATAGTCGCCAATATCTATGCATACATACATCTAGGTGGAGAAGCGTGTCTGCTCACATTCTTCATTACTCTCATCACAGGCGGAGGCGTGTTACTGTGGGTATTTCGCTCCAAAGCGTTGGAAAGAAGAATTCTCACAAAAGACATCAACTCAACAGTAGCCGACGACCGTAACTATGACGTACATATGGGTGACCGCGGTATAGCCATAACCCGGCTGGCTCTTATCGGCAATGCCGAGATAAACGGGCAGGTGATGGAAGTCCGTTCCATCGGAGGATTCATTGACGAACAGACTCCTATCATCGTGGAGCGTATTGCAGATGGAGTCATTCTCGTTGCTCCAGCACCTGACAAGTCTCATTGAACACACTTATATTCATCACTAATATCTTACTACCATGTCAATGTTTATCCCTATCCTGCTCGTGGCCGGGATCATCTTGTTTTTGGCCATAGTTCTTCACTACATCCCGTTCCTTTTATGGTTGTCGGCCAAGGCCTCGGGTGTACACATTTCTTTGGTGCAATTGTTTTTAATGCGCATTCGTAACGTGCCGCCGACCGTTATTGTACAAGCTCTCATCGAAGCCCACAAGGCAGGACTGTCGTTTATCACTCGTGACGGACTGGAAGCTCATTATTTGGCTGGCGGTCATGTGGCAAAAGTTGTGCATGCTCTCGTATCAGCTGCAAAGGCCAACATTGAGTTATCATTCCAGATGGCTACAGCAATTGACTTGGCTGGACGTGATGTGTTCGAAGCCGTACAAATGTCGGTCAATCCGAAAGTCATTGACACTCCTCCCGTGACAGCCGTAGCCAAAGACGGTATCCAACTCATCGCTAAAGCCCGTGTCACGGTGCGTGCTAACATTCGCCAATTGGTGGGAGGTGCCGGGGAAGACACTGTGCTGGCACGTGTGGGCGAGGGCATCGTCTCCTCCATCGGTTCATCAGAAAATCACAAGTCTGTGCTTGAGAATCCAGACTCCATATC
This sequence comes from uncultured Bacteroides sp., assembly GCA_964580305.1. Taxonomy (GTDB): domain Bacteria; phylum Bacteroidota; class Bacteroidia; order Bacteroidales; family Bacteroidaceae; genus Phocaeicola_A. The sequence continues at coordinate 29,681 of CAZOKL010000009.1, read as the reverse complement.
GAAGCTCGTTTTGCGTAAAGGACTGGATGCGGGCACAGCGTTTGAAATCCTGTCCATCGACATTGCAGACATCGACATTGGTCGTAATATTGGAGCCGCCCTGCAAATCGACCAAGCCAACGCCGACAAGAACATTGCTCAAGCAAAAGCAGAGGAACGCCGCGCGATGGCTGTGGCCAGTGAACAGGAAATGCGTGCCAAGGCGGAAGAAGCCCGTGCGATGGTCATTCAGGCAGAAGCCGAAGTACCCAAAGCTATGGCCGAAGCTTTCCGCAACGGCAATCTGGGCATCATGGATTATTATCGAATGAAAAACATCGAAGCCGACACTCGTATGCGCGACAACATTGCCCATCCGCAACAGAAAGCTTCAGGGTCGCAAAGTAAATAGTCCTACATTACGAACACCAAACAGAATCACAAAGACTTAAGACATCCGTATGTTCAACAGTCTTGAGTGGTTCTGTTTGTACTAACCCACTAAATCACACACATTATGGATATTTTCTATCCTGAATCTGAACTTATTCTGAATGCTGACGGTTCAGTGTTTCATCTGCATTTATTACCGGAACAATTGGCCGACAATGTCATTTTGGTAGGCGATCCAGCTCGTGTCAGTCTCGTTGCTTCACACCTAGACACGCAGGAATGTGAAACGCACAATCGGGAGTTTCACTCCATTACTGGCACGCGTGGCGGTAAACGCATCACCGTGGTGTCAACAGGCATCGGGTGCGACAATATCGATATTGTCATGAACGAACTTGATGCTTTGGTAAATATCGATCTGCACACACGTACAAACCTGCCAACTCCCCGCAGCCTCAACATCGTTCGTATCGGAACATGTGGCGGACTACAGCCTTTTACTCCCATCGGGACATTCATCTGCTCAGACATCTCCATCGGACTGGACGGACTACTAAACTTCTATCATTCTGTACCTGGCGTGCGCGACAACGTATTGGAACGTCTGTTTCACACCCACATGGGCTGGCAAGGACAGACATGTATTGCTTATCCTTACGCAGTGCATGCTGATGACGAATTGATAAAACGCATCGGAGCTGATGATATGGTTCATGGTATCACCCTCTCTGCGGGAGGCTTTTACGGCCCACAAGGCAGACAGTTGCGTATTCCTTTAGCTGACCCGGATCAGAATGTGAAAGCCGAACAGTTTACCTACGGTTCTTATCGTATCACAAATTACGAGATGGAAAGTTCAGCCGTGGCCGGACTGGCGCGTCTTCTGGGACATCACGCAGTGACCATATGCATGGTCATCGCTAACCGTCGTACAGAGCAAGCCAATGCACAATACAAGAATACAATGGACTTGCTCATCGAAACCGTTTTGGAGCGTATTTAAAACATGTACAAGGCGTAGGATATCGGCTATTGGGAGTCCCCGTGCACGGCAGCACGGAGATAACTTCCGTCACCATCACCGGTGATACCCCAAACATCTATCTATACGAAGCTCTCGTATAGGTAAGCAACGACCCTGTCATCAGCATTAGTGGCAATGCCAATCCAACCTACACGTGGTGTACGAACACCGTATAGCCCAACAGGGCGCAGGCAACTATGGAAACTACGTAGGACGAAATGAAGGCACTGTGCTGTATGACGCCGGCAGTAACACTACGGAGCAATGATACCCCACGCAAGGGTGACGATGAACGACCATTTCAAAATAAGGGTCGGCGGAATCCAAGGATGTGGAAACGTCGGATGGATGTGTACACCATTTAGAAGCTTATGGATGCTGATAAATCGTGATTTATATCTAAATTTGCCATTCACTACAATTGAAGTTTTAATGGTTATGAATGATAAAAAGGTATTGGTGGGCATGAGCGGTGGCATTGATAGTACAGCCACTTGCATGATGCTGCAAGAACAAGGATATAAGGTCGTCGGGGTGACGATGCGCACATGGGATTCGCCGGTAAAGTTTTCTGTGGAAGGGCAGGAACAGCCCGACTATGTGCTCGAGGCAAAACGGTTGGCAGACTGTCTGGGTATCGAACATTATGTGGCCGATGAGCGTGAGGGTTTTCGCTCGGTCGTCGTACAAAACTTTGTAGACGAATATATGCATGGACGCACGCCTAATCCGTGTGTTCTTTGCAACCCGCTTTTCAAATTCCGCGTGTTGACAGAATGGGCCGACCGTTTGGGTTGTACCTATATCGCTACAGGGCATTATTCCCGCTTAGAGGAGATAGAAGGACATGTCTACGTCGTGGCCGGTGACGACGAGAAGAAAGACCAGTCTTATTTCCTCTGGCGTGTGGAGGAAGATGTTTTTCGTCGCACTCTTTTTCCGTTGGGCGCTTACACGAAGGTTTCCGTGCGTGCCTATCTCCAAGAGAAAGGCTTTGAAGCGAAGGCAAAAGAAGGCGAAAGTATGGAGGTCTGTTTCGTGGATGGCGACTATCGCGACTTTCTACGTCAGATGGTTCCCGACTTGGACAAACGCATCGGAGTCGGCAAGTTTGTCAATGTGACAGGCGTTCCGTTGGGGATGCACAAAGGTTTTGCTTACTACACTGTCGGGCAGCGCAAGGGCCTGGACATTGCGCTTGGCAAGCCGGCATACGTGCTGAAGTTGAACCCTGAGAAGAACACAGTCATGCTAGGTGATGCAGATCAGTTGCGTGCCGAATACATGCTGATTGAGCAGTTGCGTACTGTTGATGCGGAACGTTTTTTTCGGGAAGAAGGGCTGAGTGTACGCATTCGCTATCGCAGCAAACCGATACCCTGCGATGTGCATTTGCTGGATGACGAACGTGCGCTTGTGCATTTCCATGGTGAAGCCTCGTCCATCACGCCCGGACAATCGGCCGTGTTTTACGCCGGCAAACGTGTTGTAGGTGGTGCCTTGATAGCTTTCCAACGCGGAATAGGAATGTATATAGAACAATAAAATCTGTATGAAAACATATATTTTAGCTTTGTTGGTAAGCTATATGTTTGCTGGAACTCTTAACGCCGGCAATCCTTTGTATCGTTATCGTGTGTCGTTGACTGACAAAGTACCCACGGAGTATTCCTTATCCTATCCAGAACAGTTTCTTTCCCCTAAAGCCTTGGAACGTCGTGCCCGTCAGGACTTGTGTGTCGACTCCACGGACTTGCCTGTGCCGTCTGTCTACTTGAGACGTCTTTCGGACGCAGGTGTGAAGGTAGTGGGCACAAGTCGTTGGAACAATACGGTGCTGGTGGAAACCGATGATACCGTTCGCATAGCCCATTTGGAGGCATTTTCTTTTGTAGCTCAGACACTGAAAGTGTGGACATCGTCTGACAATATTCCCACACGTGATGTCAACCGAAAACAGCAGATAAATCCCATATTGCAAAAATATAAAGATTACTATGGGGCCGCACAGAATCAGGTGGAAATGATTGCCGTAGACGAACTGCATAAGGCTGGCTATCGTGGAGAAGGTATCACGGTGGCTGTGATTGACGGAGGTTTCCAAAACGCTGATGCCATCCCTTTGTTGTGCAGTGTGAAGGTTGAAGGTACGCGTAATTTCGTGCATCCTGGTTGGGACGTTTATGCAGAGCTCGACCACGGTATGAGCGTACTTTCCTGCATGGCGGCCAATCAGCCCTACACATTAGTAGGCACTGCGCCCGAAGCATCTTATTGGCTCCTTTGTACGGAAGACCCTGACTGCGAGTGTCTGGCCGAAGAAGATTATTGGGTCGAGGCTGTGGAATTTGCTGATAGTGTGGGCGTGGACATCGTCAACACTTCGTTGGGCTATTATGCCTTTGATGACGACACTAAGAACTATGCATACTGTGACTTGGACGGGTGTACGTCATTGATGTCTGTGACTGCTTCAATGGCGGCCGACAAAGGAATGATTATTGTATGTAGTGCGGGTAATTTGGGTGACAAACAATGGAAGAAGATCATCCCTCCGGCCGATGCGGATGATATATTGACCGTGGGTGCTGTGGATGCCAAGCAGGTGAATACGGTGTTTTCCTCTGTCGGTAACACCGTTGACGGACGGGTAAAGCCTGACGTAATGGCTCGTGGAGAAACTGTAGCCGTGATTCTGTCCAACGGTCGGGTGGGGTCGGTTAATGGTACGTCGTTTTCATCGCCCATCTTGTGCGGAGGCGTAGCTTGTCTTTGGGAAGCCTGTCCACAATTGACTGCTAAGGAGATAATCGAGGTTGTACGCCGTGCCGGTGACCGTTATAATTGTCCGGACAACATCTACGGCTATGGTATACCAAGTTTTTGGAAAGCCTATTTAAATGCGGGTAAGTGATGGAAACGCTCTCATTGTATGAACTGAACAATCTTGTGCGCTCTCAGCTGGAACATGCGTTCTCAGAAGAGTATTGGGTTCGGGCTGAGCTGAGCGACGTGCGTAGCAATGCTGCCGGACATTGCTATTTGGAACTTCTGGAAAAAGATACACGTACCAGCAATCTGATAGCTAGGGCGCGTGGTATGATATGGAGCAAAGTCTATCGCCTGCTGAAACCTTATTTTGAGCAGGAAACGGGACAGACTTTTGTGTCAGGACTGAAAGTACTGGTGAAGGTGACAGTCTGTTTTCACGAGCTGTATGGCTATTCGCTTAATATCATTGACATCGACCCGTCTTATACGCTAGGCGATATGGCTCGTCGCCGGCGTGAGATTTTGGAACAACTGGAAAAGGAGGGTATTCTGACACTGAATAAGGAATTGGAGATGCCATTGTTGCCGCAGCGTATCGCAGTGATTTCTTCGACCACAGCTGCCGGATATGGCGATTTTTGTGATCAGCTTGCGAACAATCCTTACGGATATATTTTTTATCCCCGCTTGTTTCCGGCCATGATGCAGGGAGAACGTGTGGAAAAGAGTGTCATCGCAGCGTTGAACCATATTTATGCGTATGTCGATGCATGGGATGTGGTGGTTATCATCCGTGGAGGAGGGGCGACTTCCGACCTGTCAAGTTTTGATTCTTATCTTTTGGCGTCTAACTGTGCCCAATTTCCCTTGCCTATTATTACTGGCATTGGTCATGAGCGCGATGCCACTGTAATTGATGCAGTGGCACACACTCGTGTGAAGACGCCTACTGCAGCAGCCGAGTATCTCATTACTCGTGTGCATGAATCGGCTGCTTTGGTAGAGTCGGGTGAGGAACGTTTTCGCCGAGGCACTTTGCTGTTGCTAGAGCGTGAAAAACAGCGGTTGGAATGTTGTTCTGTCAAGTTACCTGCGCTTTTTGTCAATTACCGTTTGTGTGAAGAGCAACAGTTGGATGGGCTCTGCCATCGGATGCAGGTTGCTATAAGGTATGGTTTGTTAAAGGAACATACCCGTTTGGAGGGTTGGATACGACGCTTCCCATGGATGTCGCATGCCCGTATCGAGCAGGAACAGCATCGCCTGCAATTGTTGGAACAGTGCGTTGAGGCATCGCGTCCCGACAAGCTGTTGGCACGTGGTTACAGCATTACGTTGAAGGATGGCTACGTAGTGACGGATGCTGCGACACTTTCCCTTGGTGACCGTCTGGTAACCCGTCTGACCAAGGGAGAGGTGCGTAGTATCGTAGAGTAAGGCTAATTTTTTTCTTTTTCTAGCTCTGCCGATATTTTGAATGACGTATATAGCTCTAATACAGCAGCAACGGTTAGGCACACCACCCATTCATTTCGGTGTAAAGTGAACATACAAACAGAAGTGAGCATTAGTAGAAATGCTCCGAGTATCTGTTGCCGGCGTAAACGACGGATGATAATGCTTTTTCCCTCATAGCGTACCATTAGCTGTGTGATGGCAAAAAGAATGGCTCCTACCGTATATAAGTAAGGAGAAAATATCCACCGGGTTATGTATGAGCCAGCTCCTACCAGTATTAATATGGCTCCGATGGTGGTCATGTATCCTACACATTTCTTCTTATTCATTGCTGTCGTTTCTGTCTTCTTCAAAAATGTAAATATCTTCATTAGGTGTTTTCATGAAATAACGTTCACGTGCCACCTTTTCTATACCTTTCGGACTTTCTTCCAATTTATTAAGTCGCTCCGTGTCACGTTCAAAGTCTTTCTTATAACGTTCGATTTCCTTGACGAGCGAACGTATTTCATATTCATACTTTGCACGTCGGATAAGATTATTTTCATCCACTACTCCAATAACAACAGCAAAAGCAAGCAAGACTATGATATATTTGTAGCGACGGATAAAGTTCACAATCCTAACTATTTTACTCATAACTACTTTGTTAGTTTAAAATCTCTACAAAGATAGAAAGTTTCCGAAAGTAAGAAGATATATAAACGATTATTTAATGTACCTTTGCAAGGAACTTAGCAAACAATAAGTACCCGGATGGAAAATTATATTGTATCTGCACGCAAGTATCGCCCTTCGACATTCAATTTAGTTGTAGGTCAAAAGACCCTAACCACTACGCTCAAGAACGCTATACTCACTCAAAAGCTGGCTCATGCCTATCTTTTTTGCGGACCACGAGGGGTGGGCAAAACGACATGTGCCCGTATTTTTGCCAAGACTATTAACTGCTTGCACTTGACTCCTGAAGGTGAAGCGTGCAATGAATGTGAGTCTTGCTGTGCCTTCAACGAACAGCGCTCCTATAACATACATGAATTGGATGCAGCGTCAAATAACTCAGTAGAAGACATTCGTTCGCTCATCGAACAAGTGCGAATCCCGCCACAAATCGGTAAATATAAGGTCTACATCATTGACGAGGTACACATGCTGTCACAAGCAGCTTTCAATGCTTTTCTTAAGACCTTAGAGGAACCACCTCATCATGCAATCTTCATTCTTGCGACAACAGAAAAACATAAAATCCTTCCTACTATTCTTTCGCGCTGCCAAATCTATGATTTTAATCGTATCAGTGTACGTGACACTGTGAATCATTTGCTCTATGTGGCTCAACAGGAACATATCAAAGCGGAGTCTGAGGCGCTAAATATTATCGCTCAAAAGGCTGATGGTGGTATGCGTGATGCTCTCTCGATATTTGATCAGATTGTAAACTTCACCCAAGGAAATGTGACTTATCAAAATGTCATTGCAAACTTAAACGTGTTGGATTATGAGTATTTCTTTCAAATGACCGACCTCCTGCTGGGTAACAAAGTGTCTGATGCCATGTTACTGTTTAATGATATATTGAATAAAGGTTTTGACGGTAGTCACTTTATCACAGGGTTGGGCGCTCACTTTCGGGATTTGTTGGTCAGTCGAGACAGTTCGACTCTACCTTTATTGGAAGTGGGAGATAACATCCGTCAGCGTTATCAGGAGCAAACTGTGCGTTGCGAATCGAAATTTCTCTATCGCGCCATGAAGCTTTGTAATGACTGTGATTTGAACTACCGGGTGAGCAAAAATAAACGACTGCTGGTGGAAATCACACTGATACAGTTGACACAACTTGCAGTAGATAGCGAAACGCCTGGTTGTGGGCAAGGCCCTGCGCGTATATTAAAACCCACATTTAATCAAAAGGTCACTGCACAACAGACTGGCAGTACGTCGACTTCTTCTGTTCAAAATGTTCCGCAGCAGGGTCAAACAGCTACAGTATTCACAAAAACAATAACAGCAGTCCAGACGTTTGCTGATAAACCGGAAGACCATGTTGTTGTGTCGGAAACTCAATCGTCGCAAAAGATTCCGACAGTGGGCAAGAGTGTCATGGGATTCTCCATCAAGAGTCCCCACTCGACGCCAAGTAAAAGTTCTAATGTTCCAATGACTGCATCACATCAGTCATCCGACTTTGCAGAAGACAATGCTTTCAATGAGCAGGATTTGCGTAGATATTGGTTGGAGTTTGCACAATGTCTTCCCAAGGAAGAAGCAGCCAATGCTGGACGTATGAAGACTATAATTCCACATTTGCTTGGTAAAACGAACTTCGAAGTTGTTGTCGACAATGAAATTGTAAAAAAATATATGGAGGATATTATGCCCAAGATTCAAAGTTACTTGTGTTCTCGATTGCATAACTCAAAAGTCACAATGATGGTTCGTGTGAGCGATCCTCAGGAAGTTGTGAAAGCATACAATCGTGTCGAGCAATATCAGATGATGAATCAAAAGAACCCTCAACTGCAACATTTGCGTGAGGAGTTCGGATTGGAATTTTCCTAATTATGAACTGTATATTTTTGTATGTACCATTGACAATTTACATTACAGTTTCTAAGACAATAAATATATCTTTTACAAGAAAACACCTACTAACAGAGATCTATTGAGTTAAAAGTTAGAGTGTATATTTTCCTACTATAAATCAGAATAGTTTCTAAAGCACGAAACAAAGTTTGGCAGAGGTGAGATTCCTGAATTAGGGATGAGCAATGGTGTCGGTTGCGTATGGGTGAAGCCATGTGAGGACGAAGTCCGACTCCACACGGTAGTGTAATGTGTAAACGATGTTCTTCTGGCGTACGTCGCGTGCTATCAGAACACCTTTGCGAGCGAGGGTGAAAGGTGCGATGCGTAGGTGGTGGATGAAGTCGGTCGCTTCTTGGCAGGGGAGCAATTTGTAGAGGGTTTCTTTGGCGCTCCAGTTTAGCGTGGCAACAGTCAGCAAGTTGCCTTCTGCATGTTCCGACGGATGCATGAAACGGGGGATGAGGCGTAGGGTTTTCGGTCGGAGAAGTTCGATGTCGATACCAACCGGTGAGGAGGGATGCCAGCAGATGGCAGCATATCCGTCGGTGTGTGAGATGCTGATGCGATATTGGCTGTCAGTGAGGTAGGGGGCTTTGCTGGGGAGGTATGCGACGGTGTGTTCCTTGCCCCAGCAGGCATACATCAGTACCCGCACGGCAAGGCGTTCACGAATGCGCCGTGCGTGGGCATGGAAGCTGTCCATTTCTCGGTTGTAGAGTCCGTCGGACGGGAGCAGATGGCGTAATTCGTTGTCCGTCTCCGTGCATTGCCACACGGCCCATCCGCCTTTGTCAGGAGTGAAGTCACTCATGTAGAGAGGCATGTGTCAACGTTTTTGAGGTTCTTACTTGTCGGAGGGGTAATGCAGACCTTTATCTTCTGGACGTGTGAATAGCCATTCTTAATGAAGCAGTGGATGGTTTGTGTAAACGGAGTGTTCAGTTCGAGGACTACGATGTCAGGGCGCGACGTCATGACTTCTTTGACCGTTTCCTCGTTGAAGCGGGTAATACCACGCAACATGTTCTGTTCCTCAAAAATGTCGTTTTGGTTCACGTCTGCGTCCAAGTTCTAAGTTTTAGTTAAAAATAGGTTTCACAGCGAGCTCAGAAGGGCAGTTGATCGTCATCCGTCCTTGTCTGGGCTGCAGGTGATTGAAGCTTTTGTGTCGATTGGGGCTGTGTGTTTGTCGGGTGGGGAGAGCACAGTTCTATCGCTTCGCCATAGACTTCCACCGTGAAGCGGCGGATGCCGTTCTGGTCGTCGTAAGAGCGGGGGCGCAGCTTGCCTTCGATGTAAACTTTGTCCCCCTTGTGTACGTATTTCTCGGCGAGTTGGGCTAACCCGCGCCACAAAATGATGTTGTGCCAATCTGTGCGTTCGGGCACATTGGTTCCGTTTGGCAAAGTATAGCCACGTTCGCTAGTGGCCAAAGGAAAAGTGGCTACGGCAATTCCTCCATCCAAGTAGCGCACTTCAGGTTCTTTTCCGACATGTCCTAGTAAGATAACTTTATTGATTGACATAGTTTCTCTGTTTTAGTGAGTTCGGCATCAAAGTTACTCGATTCCGCGTTAGGAGCAAGCAATATCAGTTCAAAATCTGCTATCGAGGAGATTTATCGTACCTTGTGCACTATGAACCAGCGATGAGTGAGGGTGAGATAGAGCACCAAAGCAGCAACAAGAATCCATAAACCAACAAAATAACCGTTGGCAGGTGTCGGCAGTGTATAACCCAGAAAAAGACCGATGCCAAGTCCAAGCTCCCATGCAAACATGAATGATGTGTTGGCCGAACCACGTTCGCAATGGTGCGAGAGTTTGATAAAGAACACCAGTAAACGGGCAGCCGTCAATCCGATGCCTATACCTATTAATATAGAAGAAGTATAGAATGACGAGATGCTCTCGCGAAAGAGCAATAGCAACAAGCCTGCTCCCCAAAGGATGTGTCCGGAGACAATTTCCGAGCGTATGTCTGCTGTCAGGAATACGAAGCGCAATGCTAAAAGTGCAATGCAAAACCCGACCATCATAAATACGTAAAACTCATAACATTGAATGTCGGCCAGCAAGATGCCTGTGACGGTAGCTACGGGGATGGTTTGGAAAAACATAAGCCAGCCGTTGGGTAGCCAAAAGCGGTCAAAGGAGAATTTGGGCGGATTCAACGGGGCACGGAAAGGCACTTTGAGACACAAGATGCAGAAACATGCCATGAGCCCGAGTGCACATGACACGGCAAACACGGCCCGGAATCCCACCAAATATTGCACAAACAGACCCATTAGAGGCCCAATGGAGAGACTGAGTCTGCCGAACCAAGCGAAGGCGTTGTTGGCATTCGTACGGTTGGGCGATATGGTCAGGTCGATAGCTAATGTGCTGCCGGATGCCATGAGAGCCACGCCTTGCAAAAGTCCTTGTAGGATGCGCAAAGTAAGAATCCAGGCGAAGACGGGTGCATGAAAGAATCCCAGAGAGCATAAGGACACGCCCAATAGTGCCCAGGTACAGACGCTTTTCCGTGGAAAACGGTCGACTAAATAGTTAAAAAACGGGCCGAGCAGGAAAGTAACTATGCTCGAAATGGCCAATGTACCGCCTATAACGAGAGGAGTGGCATCATAGCGTTCCACTAGCCATGCGGGTAGTGCCGGGATGAGCATATAGAGTGCCGTACCGAGCAACAGATGCGAAAGGCACACCATCCATAGGTTTTTCGACCAGAGTTGAGGCCTGACAACAGGCTGTGGGCGGTCTGTCGAAAGGTTGTCCATAGGGGGTTAATATTGTTCTTGTGCGTTGGGGAAGTCTTTCGTCTTGACGTCGTGCACATAGCGGCCGATAGCTTCTGTCATCACGGAGTGAAGGTCGGCATATCGCCGCAGGAACTTAGGCCTGAAACCGTCGTTCATGCCGAGCATGTCAGATACAACGAGCACTTGTCCGTCCACGCCGTTGCCGGCTCCGATGCCAATGACGGGGATGCTCAGTTCTTTGGCGACACGGGTAGCTAGTGCAGCCGGAATCTTCTCCAGCACGAGGCTGAAGCAACCGATTTCTTCCAGCAAGTGGGCATCATGCACCAGTTTTTCGGCTTCGAGGTTGTCCTTTGCACGCACCCCGTAGGTGCCATATTTGTGGATGGATTGAGGCATGAGCCCGAGATGTCCCATGACGGGGATGCCCGCATTGATAATCTTGCGTATGACATCAACGAATTCTTCGCCTCCCTCCAGTTTGAGGGCATCGGCGCCCGTCTCCTTTATCATGCGGATGGCTGCCTGCACACCGTCATACGGGTTGGCTTGGTAAGAGCCGAAGGGCATGTCGATGACGACCAGTGCACGCTTGGCAGCGCGGACTACAGCACGTCCGTAGACAATCATCTCGTCGACGGTGATGGGGAGAGTCGTGGCGTTACCTGCCATAACGTTGGAGGCCGAGTCGCCCACGAGTATCACATCCATACCCGCCTGGTCAACGATGGCAGCCGTTGTGTAGTCATATGAGGTCAACATGGAGATGGGTTCGCATTGTCTTTTCATCTCTATGAGGTGATTCGTGGTCACCTTCTTCTTGTCATCACTAATGTAGTTTGCCATATTGTGTTACGTTCTTTGTGAATTAAAGGTTCGTAAAAACGGCCGCAAAGTTACACTATTCGCAGGATTTGCCCATTATTGAAAGCATTTTTTCTACGCTGAAGGCCGTGAAGTCAGGGATAACAATGGTTGACAAGCTGCGGATGGAGTCGGCTGGATTCGTAGTGGAAAGCCCGACGACAGTCATGCCAGCATGCATTCCGGCCGTAAGCCCGTTGAATGAATCCTCGAACACGACGCACCTTGTCGGCACGGTGTGAAATGTGCGAGCCCCGAGCAAGTAACAGTCTGGGTCGGGTTTGGAGCGACTGAAGTCCTCGGCCGTGAAAATACGGTTAAAGAGGGTGGGGAACTCCGGATGTGCCCGATAGACGTTCTCCATTTTCATACGGTTGGAACTGGTCACGACAGCCGTGCGGATGCCATGCTGACGGAGGGCGTCGATAAAGGGTCGCACACCGGTAATGTAGGGATAATCCATTTGTTGCTCGTAGGCATCGAGTGCATCCTGTATGTGGCGGGGAAGGTTGGGGTCGGCATCGAAGTAGTGGAGAATCTGTGTGAGGGTCATACCCTTGATGCGTTGTTCGAACTGAGGGATGTCGGGCCGGTGGGTCTGCCCTTGTTTTTGCCAGAAGAGGGTGTACTGTGACTCCGTGTCCAAGATGACGCCGTCGAGGTCGAAAAGAGCGGCTATGGGTTGATTCATGTCCATGAGAGTCTGTTATTTAATTTGGCTGCAAAGTTCGAAAGACTGTGACTATATTGGAAACCCTTCTTGTTAAAAGAACGTAAACTTAACACTCGTACGCTATCATAACACGAGTATTTCCGTATGTTTGTGCACATTTTAACATGGATTGTGCATTAACAAACAAATTATGACATGGAAAATAGTTTCATCAAGCTCATTGAGGAGAGTATACAGAACAACTGGGAACTTAATGCTTTAACCGATTATAAGGGTGCCACGCTGCGCTACAAGGATGTGGCCCGCAAGGTGGCGAAGATGCACATCATGTTGGAAGAAGGCGGCATACGTCCTGGCGACAAGGTGGCCGTGTGTGGGCGCAACAGTGCTCATTGGGTGGTTGCCTTCCTTGGCATCATCACCTATGGTGCCGTAGCCGTGCCCATTTTGCACGAATTCAAGTCGGACAATGTTCATCACATCGTCAACCATTCCGAGGCGCGCATGCTCTTCGTCGGTGACCAAGTGTGGGAGAATCTCAACGAAGCCTGCATGCCGGGCCTCGAAGCCATTGCCCTTCTGACCGACTTCTCTTTGCTCGTGTCGCGCTCGGTGCGTATCTCCCAAGCACACGAACATCTGAACGAGCTTTTTGGCCACTGTTTCCCGCGCAATTTCCGTGCCGAACATGTCGTTTACCGTCGCGACACGCCCGAGGAATTGGCCATTATCAATTACACTTCAGGTACGACGGGATACTCCAAAGGAGTGATGCTTCCCTACCGCAGCATATTGTCCAACGTCATGCTATGCCGTGAGCGCATTGACCTTCGTCCGGGCGACAGAGTCGTGTCGATGCTGCCTCTGGGGCACGTGTTCGGCATGGTGTTCGACTTCCTTTTCGGCATCTGCCAGGGAGCGCATCTGTGGTTTCTCACCCGCATGCCGTCGCCCAAGATTATCGCTGCCTCATTCGCTGAAATTCGCCCCCGGGTCATTTCGTGCGTCCCTTTGGTTGTTGAGAAAATCTTTAAAAAGATGATTTTGCCGCGCATCGATACAAAGCTCGGACGGTTTCTTCTGAAAGTGCCCATCATCAACGACAAATTCAAGATAAAAGCCCGTGAAGAAGCCATGAAGGTGTTCGGGGGGAACTTCATTGAAATCATCATCGGCGGGGCTCCCTTCAATGCTGAGGTCGAGGCATTCCTGCGGCTCATCGACTTTCCCTACACCATTGCCTACGGCATGACCGAGTGCGGACCCATCATCTGTCATAACTTCTGGACCAGCCTCAAGTATACTTCATGCGGACAAGTTGTGCCCCGCATGGAGCTTCGCGTCGATTCCCCCGCACCTCACTCCGTGCCAGGTGAACTTCTTTGCCGCGGTGAAAACGTAATGTTGGGCTATTATAAGAACGATGATGCTACGCGTGAGGTTATTGACCCTCAGGGATGGCTCCACACGGGTGACATGGCCGTCATCGACAACGATGGCTACGTCTTCATCAAAGGCCGATGCAAGAACATGCTTCTCACAGCCTCGGGTCAGAACATCTATCCGGAGGAAATCGAATCGAAGCTGAACAACATGCTCTACGTCTCCGAATCCATCATTCTTCTTCACCATGAAAAGCTCGTTGCTCTTGTCTACCCTGAATGGAGCGAGTTGGGCGACGCCGGACATGACCCGGCACGAATGGAGACCTTGATGGAGGCCTGCCGGCGGGAACTCAACGAACAGCTCCCGACTTACGCCCAGATTTCACGCATCAAGGTCTGGCCCGAAGAGTTCGAAAAGACGGCCAAGAAGAGCATCAAGCGTTATCTTTATCAGGACGTCCACCTATAATTATTTCGCAATTATATGCGATGTAATCTTTCAAGGAGAGTCTGCATATTACAGCTGTTTGAGACCATCAACAATAAAACAGTGTAAACACCATCAGGCATGTAGTCAATCTATGGTTGAAGGTAAAAGTTCTGTTTGTACATTGGTCATGCTGCCCCACAGGCTGTAGCGTGCCTCGGGATTCATCTCCTCCAGCCTGTGAAAGACCTCCTTCATCTGCGAGCGGTGAGAGTCTGTTTCATAAGGACAGGCCTTGACCTGCTTCCGGTAGGCACGCAGTGCTGCAAGTTGCTCCATGTCAGCCTCATGCACCAGGCAGAGAGGGCGTATGATGGTCATATCAAACTTGTGCATGACCAGCTTTGGAGGCATGCTGGAAAATGCTCCCTGAAAGGTGATGTTCATCAGGAGCGTCTGCAAGATGTCGTCCATGTGATGCCCGAGGGCAATCTTGTTGCACCCCGTCTCCTTCGCCACGGTGAAAAGCTCTTTGCGACGATTCCACGAACAGAGAAAGCAGGGCGACTTGCGATTGTCGGTCGAAGGGTCGAAGTTCGTTTCCCGATGAATGAAAGGAACACCCAGTGACTCGCACCAGTCGTGCAGATAGTCAAGGTCGGCCTGATAGGGGATGTTGGTCATGCTCACATGGAGGGCGACCAGCGAGAACTTCGGTTTGAAGATGCGCGCCCGACGGGCCAGCAGTTCGACCAGTCCCATCGAGTCTTTCCCTCCAGACAGTCCCACAAGAATCTTGTCCCCATCGTCGATGAGCTTGTATTGCACCATGCCTTTGGCCATACGGCGATTGATGCGTTGCATGAGTTTGTCTTCTTCTGTCAGTTTTGCCATAGTTTAGTCAACAAGTTTCTTATTGGTTTGCAGCTAAATAGCAGGAGGCTGGGAGCGGGCTTAATCCGGCGTCTGCCGGCCTTCCTTTCGGGCCACGGGCGGTCTCCTTTCCGTGGTCGGGCCGGCTTTAGGGGCGCAAACAGCCCATTTCCGTCAGTCCTTGCTAAAGCGGAGGACAAAATTACAGCATTTAAAGAAATCTTCATAGTTATGAAAACTCTTTATCGCTCAAGTGGAGTTCTATAAACGAGGTTATTGCAAATTGTGCAGAAAGTGAACACAAAGGCACGAAGATGCAGAGATGTGAATCAAGTGATATAAGCTCTGTGTCTTCGTGCCTCCGTGTTTGACCCACGTGGAAGCTGCGCATCAACGCAGGGGGTCGATGGTCAGTACGATGGTGTATTCCTTGTTGGGTTCGAAGCCCGGCTCGTAGACAAGGAGGAAGTTTTCATCGACGGCGGCTTTCCATGACTGGCCTTCGGCAAGACGTGGATTGCGCAGCCGCTTGGGGAAGAAGTAGCTGAACGGCAACTCGCCCACGTGTGGAGAGCGGAAGTCTGCTCCGCGCAAGCGTTCTTCACTGTAGTTCGGACCGGTCTTGACGGTAACGATGCATTTTTCTGCCCTCACTTTATATTCCACCGTGTAGTCGTTGGCATCGGGCTGGACGGCAAGACGTACGTCCCATGCAGGGTCGCCATAGAGGGCGACGACGTCGCGGTCATAGAAGAAACCAAATGCGTCGGGCGTGAGCTGGCCTCCGTTCAGACTGGCGGCCTGGGTGCGTTCAGCCTCCATGTGATTGGGCCCCTCGGCAAAGGGGAATGGCCTGTGAACCAGGGCCGGAGCCATCTGGCGAAGCTGGAACATTATGTCTTGCTGGTTGAGGAAAAATGCTTCGGCGATGGTGTAACGGCCGGGATTGTTCATGAAGTAACACAAGCCTCCCCAACCGTTGCGTCCGTACCATGTGTCCACAACGTAGCCACCGGCCAACATGCCCACATGCGCACTGTTCATGAAAGCGACGGCCATGCTGCCGCGTGACTTGCCGATGTTTCCCATCAGGCAGTTGCCCACGGGGAGGTAGACGCGTGTCTTGCCCGTCTCCACAAGGTCTTTCGCCCCGTCGGGAAAGTCGGCATAGAGCTTGCCGTCACGGCACATGATGTTGCCGCTCGAGA
This sequence comes from uncultured Bacteroides sp., assembly GCA_964580305.1. Classification (GTDB taxonomy): domain Bacteria; phylum Bacteroidota; class Bacteroidia; order Bacteroidales; family Bacteroidaceae; genus Phocaeicola_A. Next base: position 13,272 of record CAZOKL010000009.1, on the reverse strand, counting down.
AGGGCATTTCGAGGTTCTTTTCCGTTGCATGTGAAGCGGTGATGACCACATCCGGGTCATACTTTGCATAGAAGTCATAAAAGCATTGCAGCAAGTTGAGCTTCTTCACGGAGAAGTCTTCCGGCAGTTTGAGTTGCTTCCCCTCGGCCTCGGCCTTGCGCACCATGTCGCGCCACATGCGGTTGTCGGCACTGTCGGTCACCGTTGTTTCACGGAGCGTGGTCTCTCCCTTGTCACGTTCGCCCACCGCACCGGGGCGGGCATCGGAGACGTAGGCGAAGCGGTCAAACCAGCGCCCGTCACCAAACACGCTCACTGTGGTCACGGCCGAGCGCAGCACCTTCGGCTCCTTCGTGTCGTTCACCAGGCGGAGCGCGGCCTGCGCATCATAGCCCGTAATGATGCCGCAGAGGAAGTCGGCATAGATGTCGTCGTCCACCTCACGGCTCATGCGATTGAGGTCGATGACGAAGTCACGGTCTATTTGTTCCGGCTTTTCGACAACGGCAACGTAGCGCGGATAGTAGCGGCGCAGTCTGCTCATCACCTCGCGAGGTGATTCCTTGTAATAGTACACCTCGGAACCTTTGTGTTTTTTTTTCAATGCCTCGACAACGTCTGTCCACTCAGGATCATTGGACACGCGATAGGAGGCGACGATGAGATATTCTGACCCTCGTGGTGCCTCCGACGCAGGCATGGGCATCGGGATAATTGCGCTGCCGCATAGGAGCATCGCACCTAATAACCAGTTCTTCATACGCAGATATTATGTGTTAAACGTGCGGCAAATATAGCATTATCGCAGGCGAATCACAACGTTTCACTACACTTCATTTGCTTTTTCCTGACCCCTCCAATTCCTTCCCAATTACCCTCATTTGCCTTGGTGGCCACCTCGGCCTTGTCTTGGTGGCCACCTTGACCATGCCTTAGTGGCCACCTTGGCACTGCCTTGGTGGCCACCTCGGCAAACCCTTCATAGCGACGAGTACAGATGGGGTAGCTGAAAGTAATGCATCTTCTTCATACACAGACACATAAAAGGCCGTATGCCAGTCCTCCCGTGATGAGGAGGAGCGTGGCATACGGCCTCACATGTGCTGTCCCGACGTGCGGTCAATAGTCGAACTGAAAGCGTTTGAGGAAGGCGACGGTCTTGTGGATTTCCTTGTACATGACGATGTCTTCTTTCACAAAAGGCACTTCCCTGCGATATTCGGCCACGAAGCGTTCAATGATGGGCGAACTCTTGAGGGGACGCCGAAACTCCAACCCTTGGGCGGCATTCATCAGCTCGATGGCCAGGATGTGGTCGAGGTTGTCCATTATTTTGTACAGCTTTGTGGCGGCATTGGCACCCATGCTGACGTGGTCTTCCTGCCCATTGCTTGACACAATGGAGTCACTGCTGGCAGCATAGCAATACATCTTGTTCTGGCTGACCATCGACGCTGCGGCATATTGCGGAATCATGAAGCCCGAGTTCAGTCCGGGGTTGGCCACGAGAAACTCCGGCAGTCCGCGCAGACCCATGATGAGTTGTGCGATGCGTCGTTCGGAGATGTTGCCCAGCTCGGCCAGGGCGATGGCCAGATAATCAAAGACGACGGCGAGCGGCTGTCCGTGAAAGTTGCCGCCCGAGATGATGAGGTCTTCGTCGGGAAAGATGGTCGGATTGTCGGTGACGGAGTTGATTTCAGTGAACAAAACCGACGCCACGTGGCGCACGGCATCTTTCGTCGCCCCGTGCACCTGCGGTATGCAGCGGAACGAATAGGGGTCTTGCACGTGCTCTTTGGGCTGACGGATGAGCTCGCTTCCCTCAAGGATGTGGCGAAAGGCTGCCCCCGTTTCAATTTGTCCCCGGTGAGGACGAATCTGCTGGATGCAGTCCATGAAGGGGTCGATGTGGCCGTCGAAAGCCTCTAATGATATGGCCGCGATGAGGTCGGCACGCTTGACGAGGCGTCGTGCTTTGAGTATGGCGAAGACGCCGTTGGCACTCATGAACTGTGTGCCGTTCAGAAGCGCAAGCCCCTCTTTGCTCTTCAGCTTGACGGGTTCCCAGCCAAATTCGTCAAGAACGCTGATAGCCTCGCAACGTTTTCCTTTGTAATACACGTCGCCCACGCCGATGAGCGGCAGGAAGAGGTTGGCCAGCGGAGCGAGGTCGCCCGACGCGCCAAGGGAGCCTCGGTCATAGACGATGGGGAGGACGTCGTTGTTGAAGAAGTCGATGATGCGTTGCACCGTGATGAGCTGCACACCGCTGTGTCCCAGCGACAATGCATGGGCTTTGAGCAGAAACATGAGCTTGACGATGACGTGAGGCAACTCAGAACCCACACTGCAGGCATGGCTCTTGACGAGGTTTTCTTGCAGAGTGCTGAGCTCATCGGGCGAGATGTTGCGGTTGCAAAGTGAGCCGAATCCGGTGGTGATGCCATAGAGCGGTTGTTCGGAATGCTCTATCTTGTCGTCCAGATAGTCGCGGCAACGCTCGATGCGTTCTTTCGCCTCGGGTGTGAGTTCCAGCTTCAGATTCTCGCTGATGATGCGCTCGATGATGTCGAAGGTGAGGTCTTCTGCACCGATGAGGTAGACATTCTTATGTTTCATAGCCCGAAATTTTCTTTGACATAAAGTAACAGGTTACGCTCCTGTTCGAAGGTGTCGATTTCAATCCGTGCAACCTCCTCGGCCATCGCATCGGCAAAGGCTTTGTCCTTGATGGAAGCGAGGTTGATTTTCACATTGAGCAATGCTCCCAGCACGGCAGTGCGGGCACACATCATGGCAACGCATGCATCGGTGATGGCGTTAGTGTTGCCCTGCTGTGCGATGGTGGCTATCTGCGGCAGGATGTCGTGCACGGCGCGCGCCACCTCCATCGGCACTTGGGCGGCATGTTTCGTCTCGCGCTGAATGGCTTCGCTGCGCCTTGCCTTCTCCTCGTCCGTTTCTTTCGGCAGCTTGAATGCGTCAAACACACGGTTGTAGGCGTCCGAGTCGCGGTCAACGTCGGCCAGCAGCCGTGTTGCCGTCTCCTCCAGTCGTGCTGCCAGTGTGCGCATCAGTTCGTCCACTTCGGCATACTTCTTACGTCCCACGGTCAGATTAGCCACCATGGCCGATAGTGCAGCGGCCATTGCTCCGTTGAAGGCAGACACGCTTCCTCCGCCGGGAACAGGCTCGTAGCTGATAATCTTGTCTATGAATGCTTTTAAAGAAAGTTCTGCTAACATAATGAGTTTGTGTTTTAGAAGGTTGATGATTGGTGATTAACGTCTGCGGGAGACGATGCGCCCGCGTTTGACAGTGAATGCGACGGAATTCATGCCCGTGTAGTAGGGGAGTACGTTCGGTGTGTCGGCCTCAAGCATGACAATGTCGCCATACTTGCCCACTTCGATAGAGCCGATGACATCAGCCCGGTTGAGGGCTGCGGCACCATTGAGTGTCAAGGCCGTGATGGCTTCGCTAACGCTGAAGTGCATATAGATGCATGCCAGTGCGAATGTCAGCGGGATGGAGCCCGAACAACAGCTGCCCGGATTGAGGTCGGTCGCAAGGGCGACTGCGCAACCGCTGTCAATCATCTCACGTCCGCGGGCATAGGGTTCGTGCAGGGTGAAAGCTGTCAACGGCAGCAGGGTGGCAACCACGTCGTTGTCAGCCAGTGCGCGGATGCCTGTGTCGGAGGCATGGAGCAGATGGTCGGCACTCAGTGTGTGTAGCTCACTTGCAAGTTCGGCTCCTCCGAAGCTGACCATCTCGTCGGCATGAATCTTAGCACCGAAGCCCATCTCTTGGGCAGCCTTGAGCAGACGTCGCGACTGCTCCACGGTGAATACCCCCTTCTCGCAGAAGATGTCGCAATTCTCGGCCAGCATCCGTTGCTTCACTAACGGAAGCATGTCTTTGATGAGAAAGTCGATATACTCGTCTTCCCGTCCCTTGTATTCCGTGGGGACGGCATGCGCGCCCAGAAACGTTGGCACGATGTCCACCTTGCGGATGGGGTCGAGGTTGACAGACTGCATCACTTCCAGTTGCTTGAGTTCCGTGTCACGGTCAAGTCCATATCCGCTTTTGCCTTCCACAGTCGTCACTCCCATACGGCTCATGGCATTGATGAACCGTTCGGCTTTGTTGCGCAGTAGCTTGGCATCTGTGTCGCGGGTGGCTTTCACTGTGCTCAGTATGCCTCCACCTCGTTGAAGGATGCTCATGTAAGTGTCGCCATTGAGGCGCCAGATGAACTCATCCGGGCGGAAACCTCCGAAGACGAGGTGCGTGTGCGAGTCGACAAAACCGGGCAACACCACCCTCCCACGGGCGTGTATGACTTTGTATCCCTCAGGCGGTAGCGGGCGGTCAGGGCCCACGTAGGTTATCTTTCCTTTAGTGATTTCAATGGTGCCTTCATTATCATAAAGCTCGTTCATCTCCCGGCCTTTGCGGGCTTTGAAACCCAGCGGGGTGATGATGCGGGCACCGGTGATGATGAGGTTGTCAGTCTTCATAGGCACCTTTACTCCATGATGCGTGACTCAAGCACTTGCTGCATGGAGAAGTTCTCCAGGCCTAAGTAATATGCTGCGGTGTCTATCAGGGCTTCCATCGGCACGAGACCTATGATTTCGCTGCCGACGATTTCGACTCCATGGCGACGCGCCTCGAAGCGCACCATCTCGTGTGCACGGTAGATGGCCGTCTTGGTGTAGTCGGTCAGGTTCATGGACACCTGCGTGATGCCGCGCTCTTTCAGTTCCACTCCCATGGCTTTGCAGAAGCGCAAGCCGCCGCCGATGAATCGCACTTTCTTGGCAATGCTGTGTGCTATCTCCAGGCTTGGTGTGTTCAGGTTGATGTTGTAGGCCACGAGCGGCATACGAGCTCCGATGGCTACGGTTCCGGCCGTTGGGTGACGTTTGCAGGGACCGAAGTCGGGATGCCACTCCGGTTGGAGAATTTTCTCAGCCATGCCTTCAAACTCTCCCTTGCGGATGGCAGCAAGATTTTCCCGGTGTGGGGCGCTGGCAGACTTCTCATAGAGAAACACCGGCAGTCCGTAGGCGTCGGCCACGCGGGCACCGACTTCCTTCGACAGGGTTATGGCATCGTCCATCGTGCAGCCCCTGATGGGGATGAAGGGCACAACGTCGGCTGCTCCCATGCGGGGATGCTGTCCCTGGTGGTGGTTCAGGTCGATGAGTTTCACGGCCACACCGATGGCTTCAATGACGGCTTCCTTCAGAGCGTCGGGTTCGCCCACCACGGTCACCACAAGGCGGTTGTGGTCTTCATCGTTGCTGTAATCCAGTAGTTTCACACCTGCCTTGGCACGGAAGGGAGAGACAATCTTGTCTATTTTCTCGAGGTCGCGTCCTTCGCTGAAGTTAGGCACGCATTCCATTATCTTTGTCCAGTTCATGATATGTAGATGTTATATATAAGGTGAAGATTATTTGAGTTTCTCTTTCAGTGTGTGCTCAATGAGGGCATCATCGGCCAGGTGGGGCATGGTGATGTGATAGCCGTCGGCATGGGTGCGGTTGAACTCGGCCGAGGTTTCCATGGCATGCTCGTTGCGTGCCCACGAACGCCGCGCCACGCCGCCCATGACGTCCCAAAGCATGGCAGACCGGAGGATGCGGTCAACACGCTCGCTTCCGTCGCACACCATGCCGAAGCCGCCGTTGATGGCCTTGCCGATGCCCACGCCGCCGCCATTGTGCAGAGCCACGAGGCTCATGCCGCGGGCGCAGTTGCCGGCGAAACACTGCACTGCCATGTCGGCCATCACGTTGCTGCCGTCTTTGATGTTCGAGGTCTCGCGAAAGGGGGAGTCCGTGCCGCTCACGTCGTGATGGTCGCGTCCGAGCATGATGGGCCCCACTTCGCCACGGCGCACCATGTCGTTGAATCGCAGGGCGATGTTCATGCGTCCCACGGCATCCTGGTAGAGGATGCGGGCCTGAGTGCCTACCACGAGATTGTTCTTCTCTGCATCGCGAATCCAAATCCAGTTGTCCATGTCCTGACCGCGACGCTCTTTGGGGATGCACTCCATGGCGGCATGGTCTGTCTTGATGAGGTCTTCCCGCTTGCCGCTCAGGCACACCCACCTGAAGGGGCCGTAGCCATAGTCAAAGAGTTGCGGGCCCATGATGTCTTCCACGTAGGAAGGCCAGACGAAACCATCCTTCTCGTCAATGCCGTTTTTCGATATTTCCTTCACCCCGGCGTCATAGATGGCTTTCATGAAAGAGTTGCCATAGTCAAAGAAGTATGTGCCGCGTGCCACCAGCTCCTTGATGAGGCCGTAGTGACGCCGCAGTGACTCATTGACAAGTGCTTCAAAGCGCGGGCGGTTTTCCTTGAGCAGGCGGGTGCGCTCTTCGAAGGAGATGCCGGCCGGACAGTAGCCTCCCTCATACACCGCGTGGCAGGAGGTCTGGTCACTGAGAAGCTCAATGTGGATGTGGTGGTCTGCGGCATACTGAAGCAGGTCGATGATGTTGCCGTGATAGGCCACAGAGCAGGGACGGCGGTCGAGCATCGCCTGTGAGGCCAGGCTGAAGGCATGCGTGAGGTTGTCGGTCACGTGCTCGACCCAGCCCTGCCGGCGCCGGGTTTCGATGCGCGAGGAGTCTACCTCGGCAATGATGGCTGCCGCGCCTGCAATGACCGCTGCCTTCGGCTGGGCGCCGCTCATGCCTCCGAGACCGGAGGAGACGAAGAGATGCCCGTTGAGGTTGCCGTCTTGCGGGATGCCCAGCTTCATGCGTCCGGCATTGAGCAGCGTGTTGAACGTGCCGTGCACGATGCCCTGGGGCCCGATGTACATCCATCCACCGGCGGTCATCTGCCCGTAGTTGGCCACGCCCATCTGGGCGGCGATTTCCCAATCTTTCTGGTTGTCAAATAGGCCCACCATCATCGAGTTGGTGATGATGACGCGGGGAGCGTCTGCCCGGGAACGGAAGAGGCCAAGCGGGTGACCGCTCTCCACCACGAGCGTCAGGTCGTCGGTCAGCTCTTCGAGATATTGTTTGATGAGGCAATACTGCATCCAGTTCTGGCACACCTGCCCCGTCTCGCCATAGGTGACGAGTTCATAGGGATAGAGGGCTATGTCAAAGCTGAGGTTGTTGTCAAGCATCACCTGGAAGGCTTTCCCCTCCGTGCACCGCCCGCGATACTCGTCAATGGGCTTGGCCTTGAGGTCACCTTTGGGGCGGAAACGGTAGCCATAGATTTTGCCTCGCGTCAGGAGTTCGTCCATGAACTCGGGCGCGAGTTGTTCGTGCAGTGATTCGGGAATGTAGCGCAGGGCATTCTTCAGTGCCGTGGCTGTCTGGGCGGGAGTGAGGCGGTAGCCCCTGTCGGGTGCCCGGCGTATGCCCTCCACGAAAGAGGGATAGGCAGGAAGCGTGTCTGGTAGTGTTATGGTCATGGGTGTTCAAATGTTTGTCCTCAAAGTTACACAGAACATTTGAACACGATGTCATCAAAAACTATGTTTAGCGACATAAATTCGCCACTCCGGTGAAAAACCGGCCCTTGCTTCAGGGTATGAGTAACGAACTGTCACCGTAGCTCAAGAAGCGGAAGCCGTGACCGAGGGCAAACGAGTAGATGTCGCGCCAGAGGTTTTCTCCCACGAAGGCCGACACGAGGAGCAGGAGAGTGCTCTTCGGCTGGTGGAAGTTGGTCACCATGCGCTCCACGATGCGATACCGGTAGCCGGGGGCGATGATGATTTGCGTGCTTGTGTGGAGGGCATCGAGGGCGTGGCGCTCCATGTAGTGGCGGATGCAGCAGAGCGACTCTTCAACGGTGAGCGGTGAGTGGGTGTCATAGGGTTCCCACTGGCACACGTGCAGCTCCTCTTCCGTGGCATCGGGGTTGTCATGGATGTGTACACCTATATAATATAGACTCTCCAGCGTGCGCACCGAGGTGGTGCCGACGGCTGTGGCACGGCAACCGTGGGCCAACAGCTTGTCAATCGTCGAACGGCCCACCGAGATGTATTCCGTGTGCATCTCATGGCCGGCAATCTCCTCACTCTTCACCGGCCTGAACGTGCCCGCCCCGACGTGCAGCGTCAGCTCTTCAAGGTCAACTCCCCGCTGCCTCAGCGATGTGAGCACCCGCTCGGTGAAGTGCAGGCCGGCCGTGGGGGCAGCCACAGAACCCTTCACCTTCGAGTAGACGGTCTGATAGGTTTCCTTGTCGCTCTCCTGCGTGGCACGGTTGAGATAGGGGGGGATGGGCAGTTCGCCCACGGCCTCAAGCACATCGGCAAATGTCAGCCACTCGTTGTCCCACGTGAAGTCCACCCGGTGACTTGTGCCCCGGCATTCCCCGCGGGTGGCCGTCAGCCGCGTCGGCACGCCGTTCACGCAGACTTCCCGCACAAGCGTCCCCTCCTTCCACTTCTTCAGGTTGCCCACCATGCAGAGCCACGCGCAGCGGCCTGTCTGCTGGAATGCCAGCGCATAGTCCGACGGGTCGAGCGGCTCAAGGCAGAACACCTCGATGAGCGCGCCCGTGTCTTTGCGGAAGTGCAGCCGGGCCTGGATGACCTTCGTGTTGTTGAACACCATGAGGCTGCCTTCGGGGATGTATGCGGGCAATGACGTGAAGCGGTCTTCGCTCACTGTGCCATGACGGTAGACAAGAAGTTTTGACTCGTCGCGCACGCTCAGGGGGAACTTTGCGATGCGTTCGTCAGGGAGCGGATAGTCATAATTTTCAATGCGGATGTGTCTCGTGTCAAGCATGTTTGGTCATTTTTTTCATTGCAGCGGCAAAGGTACAAAAACTTGTGTGAACATCAGCATTTCCCCGTTGCCCATTTTCATTTCGGCCCGTTGGCGCCTCCGCTGGCAGCACACCGTCAGTGTCTGCACTGGGCGGAAATGATTGGAAATGAGAACACTCACACTGCGTGTGCGCACTCCCTGGAGTTGGTGGTCAAGACTCCCGGGAGTTGCTGCCAATGACTCCCGGGAGTTACCTCGCATGACTCCCGGGAGTTTCAACGCATAACTCCCGGGAGTCTCCGTCACTGACTCCCGGGAGTCCCTTTCGGCAATTTCTTGGAATAATTTTTTATGACTTTTCGATGCATTTTTCTGTAAAAATATTTGTTGGTTGTAAATAAAGCCTTACCTTTGGGCCTCGTTAAACCAAAAAAACTTTAAAGGAAATGTACAAGTATAAACTTGTAAAACGTGGGTATCCGGGCAAGCCGGACGAACCGAAAAAGTGGTATGCCAGCCCCTTGTCAGAGGCTGCGCTGAATGTGAAAGCAATGGCCCGTGCGGCCACGGAGAACACGACGATGGCTTCCATCGAGCTGGAGTCGGCACTTGAGCTTTTTAATGAGTATGCCATCGAGCAGTTGCTGCAAGGGCATACGGTGCGTATGGGAAATCTTGGTACGCTTCGCATCACCTTCAAGAGCGAGGGCGTGGAGGACATCACGAAGTTTAACGCAAACACGATGATCAAAGAAGCGCGCATCCTCTTCACCCCAAGCAAGGAGTTTCGCGAAGCCGTGCTCAAGCGCCTGCAATTCACTAACGGCGGTGTGCTTGACGATGGCGTGAACTATGCCTCACTCCTCGACTACAAGAAGGCCAAAGGCCTGGTGGGTGGCGATGAGGAACAGGGCAGTGGCAGCCAGCCCGGAACGGACGGCGATGAAGGCGATGGATTGTAGTCGCCGGAGCCTGATTCTTAGACACGCATGCGGGGACATCCCCGTGTGCGTGTTTTTTGTTGTATGAACGCGGATGTCGCGGGTGACACGGATTGGTGGTTCCTAATGCGTGTCACCCGCGACGTTTGCGTCAGGGAGCTTCATCTGCGCACCCGCAGGTCGCGGCGGCGCAGGGAGAAGATGGGCAGATAAAAGAAGATGCCGACGAACGACATCGCCAGTCCGCCGATTGTCCCCGCGGCGAGCGGGAACCAGAAGGCCTCGCGTTCCTCGCCCACCATGAAGGGAATGAAGCCCAGCATGGTTGACACGACCGTGAGGAAGATGGGGACGATTTTCGCGTTCCACGCCCGCAGATAGGCCGACAAGGGCTTGAGGTGCGGCAGGCGGCGACGCAGGCTGTTATACTCGTTGAGGATGTAGATGCTCGCGTTCACCGTGACGCCGCAGAGCAGCACGAAGGCGGCAAAGCCTCCCTGGTCGAAGTCGAGCCGGAAGAGGTAGAACGTCAGGAACACCCCTATGTAGGAGATGGGGATGACAAAGATGATGGCCAGCGGCTGCCGCAGGGAGTTGAAGAGCACCGACGACATGACGAAGATGATGGCAATGACGAGCAGCAGGAGCAGATATTCACGCTTGACGCCGTGACGGTCGCTCCAGATGCCCGCATAGGGATTGTCAATGGTCGCCTTGTAGCCCATCGGGAGGATGGCGGCAAACTTCTCCACCTCCTGCTCCAGCACCTTCTGCCCCTGTTGGGAGGCGCCGATGTAGTCAAACTGGAGGCAGAGCACGTATTCCTGGTTCTGTTTCCTCACCTTCTGCGGGGCCTGTTCGCGCGTGAGTGTGGCCAGCTCAGACACCTTGTATATCCGGTTGTTCAGCTCGAAGGGCAGGTTCATCAGTCCCCACACGTCATACGTCGCACTCTGGCGCGAGGCCAGCTTCACCTGCTCGGTCTTCTGGTCGACCCACACCGTGCCACACAAGCGCTCACTGCCGAACACGGGTTCCAGCACCGAGAAGAGCTGTGCGGCCGTGATTCCCTCCTCCGCCATCCGTCGCTTGTTGACACGCAGGTAGAACTCCGTGTAGTCATCCTTCCAGTAAGAAAAGTCCGAGCGTATGTCCACCTCCTTGATGCGCCGGTAGGTGAGGAGCGAGTCGCGCAGCGTTTCGGCCAGTGAGGTCAGTTCGTCATAGTTATAGCCTGTGACCTTCACGCGGAAGGAACCTGCCGACTCGCGTATGTCGTTGCTGAATCCTTGGTCTTCCAGACCATAGACCACCCAGCTGCCGCCTCCCAGCTCGAGTGCCTTGCTGATGACGTTGGCCTTGAGCCGGTAAGGAAATCCCGAGCGCTCGCCGGCCTTCGTGAAGCGCACTTCAATGGGGGCCCGGTTGGCACTCGACACTCTCGTCTGGAACTGCGCTATTTCGGGAAACTCGCTCAGATAGGCCTCCATGCGCTCCATGAGATGGTTCATTTGTGCCAGTGTGCTGCCGTTGGGCAGATTGGCGTTGATGGAGAGCACCGTCTCGTGTTTCTGTGAGAAATATTGCCCCGTGTACACCTTGTCGGCAAAGAGGCGGAGCGTGCCTCCCAGCCAGGTGTCCACGTAGGGCTTCACCCGGTCCTTATAGGTCTTCGAGCCGAAGGTGGCGTTGTATGCCCGGGCGGCCCATCCCGCAGATTCCACCTTCTCGGGCAGCAAGAACACGGGCAGGCCGAAGGCGAGCACCAGCACGATGCACACGGCCACGCGCCAGCGGCAAAGCCAGCCGATGAGCCACCCGTAGGCGTGAGTGAAGTGCACGGTGAGCCGCTTGACGCGCAGCTGCCTGCGGTGGTTTCGCCGGCTCGGACTCATGGCCGACATGCCTATCGTGTCCATGAGGGCCGGCACGAGGAAGAGGGCAACGAGCAGCGACACGGCCAGGTTGATGATGACCACGGCGGCGAAGTCTTGCAGGTTGAGTCTCACCCGTTCGTCCATGAAGAAGATGATGACCAGTGCGCCCATTGTGGTCAGGGTGGCGGCAAGGGTGGCTGTGAAGGCCTTGAGGTTGTGGCGTCGGCGTATGTGGTCGGCCATGACGATGGTGTTGTCCATGACGAGATTGAGCGAGATGGTCAGTCCGGCCAGGGAGTAGAGCTGCATTTCGAGCCGGAAGATGCGGTAGAAGATGACGGCTGTGAGCATCGTAATCGTCAGGCTGATGATGATGAGCAGAAGGTAGCGCCAGCTGCGCGTGATGATGAGGACAAAGAGCAGGAGAATGAGCAGTGTCAGTGCCGTGCGGAAGTATATCTTGTCCAGCTCCTGCTGGATGTATTCGGTGGCGTCATAGTTCTTGTGGAGTTCATAGCCTGCGGGCATCTGTGCCTCCAGCTCGCGGAGCGTCTTCTCCACCTCGCGCCCCACTTTCAGCTGGTTGGCCTCTGGTGTGGCTGTCACGGAGAGATAGACCGAGTTAAGCCCGTTGATGCGGAAATAGTTTGACGGTTCAGCCTCCCTCCGTTCGATGCTCACCAGCCTGTCGAGGGGGATGAGTCGCTGTCCGTCAGACGTGGGCACCACGATGTCTGTGAACGTGAACTCCTGTTGGGGGTCTTCCGTCCGTGCCACAATGGCCCGGCGTTCCTCCTTCCCGTCGCTGTCCCTCCAATAGGCCACTCCCAGGTGTTCGCGCTGGAAATAGGCCTGCACAGCCTTGCTGATGTCGTCGGGGGTGATTCCCGCCTGTTGCAGGTGGTCACTGTCGTAGGTCAGCACCCACTCCATCGGCATGGCGCCGGAGAGCTCCACCTGATAGACTCCGCCGATTTGTGCCAGCACGGGCTTGAGCACTTCCTCGCCATATTGCTGGATGAGTGAGGGTGTGGACGGCGCGTTGAGCGTGTAGGTCAGGAAAGGCCGTTCGGCGTCCGACTCCGAGCGGCTCATGTTTATCTGCGGATAGCTGACCCCGTCGGGCAACTGAGGCCACACCTGCCTGATGATGGTCGACACTTCGAAGCGGACGGTTGCCAGGTCGGTATGCCGGTCGAACGACAAACGGATGGAGCCGTTGCCGTTGTTCGAGGATGAGGAGATGTCTTTCACACCACTCACTCTCGCCAAGACCCCTTCCAGCTTGCTGGTCACTTCAGCCTCGACCGTGCGTGAGGAGGCGTCTTTCATGGTGTAGCTCACGCTGAGGCCGGGCATGTCTTGTGAGGGGACGAGCTTCACCGTCAGTTGTGGAATGAGCGCCAACCCCAGCAGTGTCAGGCTGATGAATGACACGATGAGTGTGAACGACGAGGCCCCGAATATGTTATTGACTTTTTTATTGTACATAGTCGAAGCGGAGTTTGGTGTAGAGTGAGAGGCCCGACGCGAAGTCGAAGAGCGTCAGTCGGCGTATCTTGTAATAGCTTTGCCAGTAGTTGGACAGGGAAGAAATATAGTTGTTCTGAGCAGTCTGCTGGCGGTTGAGCGCCAATGTGACGCTGTTGACATCGGCCTGGCCGATAATGAATC
>CAZOKL010000008.1:17044-36331 GCA_964580305.1 uncultured Bacteroides sp. | reverse complement strand
TGATAAAGCACTAGTGCTCTACTCAGTCTTGAAGCAATTTCTACACAAAGATAGGTCATCTCACTTGAATAACCAAATATCGAGAAATACTCCAAAACTTGTTTGGATTAGTAATTTTTAAAATGTATTGTCCTTTTGTATCTTTTACTAACGAATATGATCCTTCAGGATGATTTGTTAGAAGCTTTGCGCTCTTTGAATATAACTTAATCTCCTTATCAGTTCGGATATCTATTTGAGTGAAGTAATCTTCGTTGAAATCATCACTTTGCAATACATCGCCATTTTGAAGGATTTTTTGTTCTTTTAACTCGGATTTTGTTCCGAAGACGAACCAAGCAGTATTCATAGCTTTCTCCTGTGCAATCACAGTTTTTGTCTTAATCTCATTTTCAGCTGACAAGTTTTTAACATCAGTCGTTAAGCCGGCAACGGCATCATCAAGTTCAGCGATGCGAATATCCTTAGCTGCCAAATCCGCCTGAAGGGCTTTGATTTGTTCTGTTTTGTCTGTTAACTCCTTTTCCAAAGCAGCAATGGCTTTCTTCAATTCTGCTGATTGATAGCGACTGTTCTTCAGTTGCTGTTGGAGTTGGGCTAACTTCTCACGATTTTCAGCCATTGTTTGAGTGATTAGCTTCAAGTCATCCTTTACTTTCTGTGTGGCCGAAAGATTCTCACCGCTCTGCTCACGTTGCAAGTCGACGCGACCTTCAGCTTCGTTGATTTTGCGGAATCCTTCTTGAATTTCATTAAACGTACCCATGATTTGATCCAACTCATCTTCTCTGTCAGAAATCACGGCTTTTAAAGAATCGTTCTGGGCTTGCAAAGCTTTATTGCCACTTCCCATTTGTTCACATGAAGTCATAAGTGCAACCGCACATACCGATAACCAAAGTAACTTTTTCATAATTTTGTTGTTTTAGTATAACGTGTTATTTTTATTTACTTATCTCTTTTTTCGTCTGCTCCCGCCAGTACAATCACAATCTCACCTTTGGGTTCCGTCTGTGTAAAGTGTTCCAGTACCTCGGCGAGCGTTCCTCTCACGCATTCTTCATGCACCTTTGAAATTTCACGGCAGACAGACACCTGACGCTCTGCTCCGAAGAAATCCACAAACTGGGTCAACGTTTTCACAAGCCGATAGGGAGACTCATAAAATACCATTGTGCGTGTTTCCGCCTGTAAGCTTGTCAACTTCGTAACACGCCCTTTCTTCTGAGGCAAAAAACCTTCAAAGCAAAAACGTTCGTTAGGCAAGCCCGACACTACTAAGGCTGGAACAAAGGCCGTCGCTCCCGGTAGACAAGACACCTCTACACCGGCACGTACACATTCACGGACGAGCAAAAAACCAGGGTCAGAAATTCCAGGTGTACCGGCATCGGATATTAGTGCCACATTCTCACCAGCCATAATACGACTGACGATACGCTCCACGGTCTGGTGCTCATTAAACTTATGATGCGACAGCATAGCGTTTTTTATTTCAAAGTGTTTCAATAAGATACCTGAGGTGCGCGTGTCTTCTGCCAGAATTAAATCTGCCTCTTTCAATACACGTATGGCTCGGAGTGTCATATCTTCCAAGTTCCCCACTGGAGTCGGCACTACATAGAGTTTTCCCATTCTTTTATGCTCTTAAAAAAGCAAAAGTAGCATATTAAAGAATTACATAGAATTAAAATTCGTTATATTTTAAACATTTCTTGTTCTTATTTTCCATTGTAATTGGAGTCTGTTTAAGTTTTGCTCAGCAATATTCTCACTGCAAACGGAACAATTGTTTCCTGCTTAAACAAATTATTAATGAATGCTTTATCGGCAGATGAGATTCATTAGTCTTTGGGCATAGTGCGGCCAGTCGTTTTCCGTCAGAAAATCCTTATATGCAGCCGGGTCGGTCATTTCATCGCCGTGGATACGGAGGATGTCGGCAAGGTCGTCAAAGCATCGGAACGTGTAGACTTTCAGGCGAGATTCTCGTGTGTAATCCTTGAATGAACCAGTGTCAGGTCCGATGATTTTTGCGCCAAAAGAAAGAGAGTCCATCAGGATGCCCGAACTGAGCACCGACGAGGCATGGTAAGGGATAAGCACGAACCGGCTTTGGCGGATGTAGTCGCGCAGTTCGTCGAATGGGAGAGCACGGAAGAAACAGTCGACCAAAGGCAGACGGACGGCTTCAATCTGCCGGCGCAGGGTGGCCGACGAACATGCGCCAACGATGCACACTCGGTAGGGCTGGGGATGCTCGTGCATGAATTGGAGTAGCTCCAAGATGCCTTTGTAGGCCGTGATGTGTCCCCATACGAGAAAGTCCCATCGTGGAGACACGGTGGAGGGGAGGGGCGTATCGAGTCGGTCTTTTGTTGGGTGATGGAGGAAGCAGACTTTGTCGGCCTCTTCAGGGAAGCGATTACGAATCAGGTCAATGCCTTCTGTCGCATGGGTGACGATAAGGTCGGAACCATGGGCTGCCAGATTGGTGAGAAGGCGTTTGAGGTAACGTCGGGACGGGTCATGCGGATGTTTGTTGTGCAGCATCCATATAATCTTTCTTCTCCGAACTTTGAGCAGGAGAAACCAACCGATGGCAATCAGTGACTGGATGCGCCCATACTTAAAGTTGGGAATACTTTCAAACCAATTGAGGATGACAACGTCACCCTGTCTGTGAAACGGGAGTAGAGAGAGGAGCGGATTGGGCCGGGGAGGATTCACCACTTCGACGTCTGGCAATGATTCGAGTGCTTGCACTAGGTCATGGATATAGGGGTTGGGACGTGTACCGGGGATCGGGGTTATGTGTGGAAATACGGTGATTCTCATAAATCTTGTTGTATGCGGTGGTAAGGGATTTCACGGAGCAAGGCGGCCACTTCGGAAAAGGAACTGTAACATGAACCGAAAATTTTGTTCGTATGGCTCAGGGTGAAGAGGTCGACGACTCCTTCTTGCATCCCGGCTATGCTGTTTCGGTCTGCTGGGTGAGTGGAGGAGAGTATGCGTGTTCCAAAGCGAGCACGGAGAGCGCGTTTGTCGACTTCGGAATCGGAGGCGACAAAAAAAGATACGTCAGGATGGGCTTCAATCTCCTTGTCCATCGCTTGTGTGAAAAGTTCGAGCGGGCTGTGGGCGATGGACATTGCGTTGTCCGTGCGTCGAATGTGTATGCCGACGGTGTGCGCGGTGAAGCGTGTGGTGTATGCTTGGACTTGCTGGTCAATGATTTTGATCGGGCGAAACAGTGTGGCGTAGAGTGATGGAGGAGCCGTGAAGAAAGGGTAGCACGTGGCGATGTAGGCCCGGTTGTGTTCTTCCAGCCATTGCACCGCGTCAAACTGATTGCCGGGAGCTAGTTCCGGGGCTTGCTCATAGAGTCGGATGTCGAATGCCGCTTGCTGGAACAGACGTGGCAACCATAAGTTTTTGCGTCGCGGACGGTCACGGAGAAGCAGGTCGGCAAAGGTCGCCTCTCGCAGAAGGATGTCAGTCTGCCCGAAGGGTTGGAACAGTTGGTCGAAGCGGCAGTTCAGGCCGGCATCCTTATACCACACAATGCGTAGTTTGCGCTTGGTTTCTTGTGCCAAGGCTGCAGCGGAGACGATGGCCCGCATCCGGTTGGCCAATCCTCCGATGGGGACGAGAGTTATCATTGAGTCGTGTCTATGGCTGTTCATGTGTTGTTAGTTTTTAGGTCTTGCCATGTGTTTCAGATAGTCCAGTGTTTCTTGCAGCATGGCTGAACCTGTGAGACGAAGTGTGCCTACATAGAGCAGTGCTACAAAGAGTATCTTGCAGGCGAAGCGCAGGTAGACGTTCGTGATGGGGACGACGAGGATGTGCACAACAGCAATGGCTGCCAGCGTAAGAGCTGCATAGGGCAGAATGTTGCGCAGGAGCAGTCGTCCCAGACTGACGGGTATGATGCGTCGGATAAAGAAGAACCACACAAAGAACCAGCAGAGATTCACCACAATGTAGTTTACCACCATTTGATATATACCCAACGGAGCAGAGAAATAGATGACGGCCAGTTGCACGATGTCGAGCACCACTGTGCCATACATATACACTCCAGACTTCCCTTGGCTGAGCAGCGTGTTTGTGCAGAGGTTGTTCAACGGAGCGATGATGCCCCAAAGACAGAACAGTTGCATGTAAGGTACACTCTCAGCCCATTTGTCAGTCACAGTAACGGTGGTCAGTTCAGGGGCGATGAATGCCAGTCCGAGCATACAAGGACAGACAACGTATGACATGAAGCCGGTCAGTTTGTAGAACACGGCCTTCTGTCGTTCGGGCGTGTCAGCCACTTGAGCCAACACGGACTGTGACACATTTGACACCATCCCCCACAAGCTGGAGTAGGCCATGAAACTCCACTTGCGTCCTTGTGAGTAGTATCCTGCTTGTGATTTGGAGTAACGTATGCCGAGGATGAGTGTAAAAATGTTGTCATTGACGACATTGAACAGTCCTGTAATCAGTAACTTGATGCTGAAAGGAAACATGCGGCGCAGTGGAGCCGTCGGGAACCGCAGTGACGGTCGCCACGGAGAATAATACCAGCGTAGGGCAGTGCTCACGGCACCCTGCACCACCATTTGCACGATGAGACTCCAATAAGCCATGCCGCAACAGGCCATCGTCACAGCCACAATGCACGATACGATGAAAGCTGTGAGATCGGCACGTGTCTTTTCTTTCATCATCAGGTGTTTGATGAGGATGGCGTTGTGCACTGTCCCCGTGCAGATAAATAGGAACCACAGGAACAACACTCGTGCTCCTGTGGTCAGTTCTGGAGCGCCGTAAAAGTCGGCTATCCACGGGGCTGCCAAAAAGAAGAGCACGTAGAGCCCCGCCCCCATAGAGCAACAGAACCAGAACACGGCGTTATAATCGTCATCAGTAGTGTCTTTCTTGTTGATGAGAGCTGTCGTGAATCCGCTGTCCTGAAGCAGATTGGCCAGCGAGGTGAAGATGAGCAGCATGCTGAAGAGGCCGTAGTCATGAGAGGAGAGCATGCGGGCCAATGCGATGCCGAAGCCGAGACTTACGACTTGTTGCAGGATGTTGCTGAAGCCGTTCCAGAAGAGTCCTTTGGCGGTCTTGTCCTTGAGTGAGTCCATAGGTTTAATAATGGCGTCTCTTTTCCCAATATAGCTGTTGCAGCAGGGATAACGGTTTTCCCGCAAATGTGCGTATGAGATATTTCCACAAAGTGTATTTTGGGACAACACGGTGTGGATTGCTGTCGGACAAGCGCGAAGCGATGACGGCTTGTTGTCTGAAAAGTGCGATGCGCTCTATATTCTCCCATCGGAACTTTACTTGCATCCGATAGCGGTAGAGGCAGGCGTTCAGTGCACTCTGGTCGTGACGATTTTCACGAAAAAAGGGCGCTTCTTGGGAGCGTTCTTCTTCCGGCACGTCGGTCACAAACTCCGGGTGTTTGTCCATCAACTGCATCCAGTCGTCCACCAGGCGGCAGGTCGTGTCTGTCTTGCGCATGACAAGGAAGGTTCCCAATACCTGGAGATATTCCCCCCAATGAGGCTCGTGGCGGGTGACATATTCCATCAGGTTCCGACGGCAGTAATACTTGTTCTTGTATCCTAACCGGAAGACGACGATGCTTTTTGTGCGCAGGTCGTTGAAATATTGTTTCCACTCATGTGACGGCTGCACGGTGCATCCCGAATCTGCATAGACCAGAATGTCGTCAGGCTGCATTCGCTTGAGACATTCTCGGATGAGGTAAGGTTTCCAAAACCAATAGCCTCCGCCTCGTGCATATTGCATGAGCGGATGCTCCTTTACCTCTACCGGCAGGTCGGCGGGGGAGAATCTCTGCACACGCTCGAACAGGCCGAGTGCTTTTGCCTCATCGGCCAATCGTTTGGCAGAGCGGGTGAAGCGCTGGTCACCGTATGTGATGAAATATTTCATAAGGACAAGATGGAAGTGCCTTGGGTTACTTCTTGTTCATGGCTTCATGCTCTTTGGTGAGTTCGTTGTGTATCTCCAGGGAGTTCCATTCCACATTGTGCGGAGTGAGAGTGGCTTTGAGATGCACAGGAGTTATGCCGGCTGCTTTGTAGTGAGACAGGAAGGTGTAGATGTCGTCATTCGTAAAGCCGCAAAAGAGCATCATCTCGTCGCTGAATGCCGGAGCGGCCACTGTCATGGGGCGGAGCATGAAGCCGGGAAGTCCAGCCAGTGCGCCGATGGCTTGCAGATAGTCGTTGGGAGCTATGTCGCGGCACGAAATGGACAAAGGGGAGCAGACCCGTCGGATCTGCTTCCCTTTGTCATTATCTAAATTATAGAGTAGGATTTCTTTCATTATGTGTGGTTGTGAAAAGGAATTGTGTGATTCACTTGACCTCACTGCCCGGTTTCACCTCGCGCATGGGAGTGATGACAGACAGTCCTCCATCAAAATTCTCGGCTGAAAGAATCATGCCTTCCGACATGATGCCTTTTAGCTTGCGGGGCGGCAGGTTGGCGATGAAGCACACTTGTTTGCCCACGAGCTCTTCCGGCTTGTAATGTTGTGCGATGCCTGACACGATGGTACGGTTCTCCAACCCGTCGGCGATTTTGAACTGGAGCAGCTTGTCCGCCTTGGGGACTTTGGTGCATTCGAGTATGGTGCCCACACGAATGTCGAGTTTAAGAAAGTCGTCGAACTCAATGTTCGGGCGCACAGGATTGGCCTTGTAGTCAGCTTCTTCGTTGGCTTTCTTCGTGGCTTGGAGCTTCTTCACTTGGGCGTCGATGACTTCGTCTTCAATTTTCTCGAACAGTAATTCCGCTTTGCCCAGTTGATGTCCGGCCGGCAGCAGGTCGGTGTGTCCCAGTTGGTCCCAATCGAAACTGTCCATGCAGAGCATCTTGCGGAGCTTTTCCGAACTGAATGGCAGGAACGGCTCGAAAGCGATGGAGAGGTTGGCCACCAGTTGCAGGGCAATGTTCAGGATGGTGGCTACGCGCGGCATGTCCGTCTTGGCCAGTTTCCAAGGTTCGGTGTCGGCAAGATACTTGTTGCCGATGCGTGCCAGGTTCATGGCCTCCTTCTGTGCGTCGCGGAATTTGAACACGTCGAGCAGACGTTCCACTTGTGTCTTCACGTCGGCAAACTCGCGCAGCGTCTCGTTGTCATAGTCGGTCAGTTCGCCACATTCGGGCACGCGCCCTTCGAAGTATTTCTGGGTGAGCACAAGGGCACGGTTGACAAAGTTGCCATAGACAGCCACCAGTTCGTTATTGTTGCGGGCTTGGAAATCTTTCCAAGTGAAATCATTGTCTTTCGTTTCAGGGGCATTGGCTGTGAGCACATAGCGCAGCACGTCTTGTTTGCCCGGGAAGTCACGGAGATATTCGTGGAGCCACACGGCCCAATTTCGCGAGGTCGAGATTTTGTCGCCTTCCAGATTGAGGAACTCATTGGCCGGCACGTTGTCGGGCATGATGTAGCTGCCTTCAGCTTTCAGCATGGCAGGGAACACGATGCAGTGGAACACGATGTTGTCCTTGCCGATGAAGTGTATGAGACGTGTTTCGGGGTCTTTCCACCACTTTTCCCACGAGTCGGGCAAGAGTTCTTTGGTGTTTGAGATGTAGCCGATGGGCGCATCGAACCACACATAGAGCACTTTGCCCTCGTTGCCCTCCACAGGCACGGGGATACCCCAGTCGAGGTCGCGGCTCACAGCACGCGGTTGCAGCCCCATGTCGAGCCAGCTCTTGCATTGGCCGTACACGTTCGGACGCCATTCCTTGTGGTCTTCCAGAATCCATTTGCGGAGCCATGCCTCATGCTTGTCGAGCGGGAGATACCAATGCTTGGTCTCGCGCATCACAGGTTTGCTGCCGCTGATGGCGCTTTTTGGGTTGATGAGTTCAGTGGGTGAGAGCGATGTTCCACATTTTTCGCATTGGTCGCCATAGGCTCCCTCTGCATGGCAGTGAGGGCATTCGCCGGTGATGTAACGGTCGGCTAAGAATGTCTTGGCCTCTTCATCGTAGTATTGCATGCTGGTCTTCTCGATGAATTCCCCCTTGTCATAAAGTTTGCGGAAAAAGTCGGAAGCCGTGTCATGGTGTATTTTCGAAGATGTGCGCGAATAGATGTCAAAAGAGATGCCAAACTCTTCAAACGACTGCTTGATGAGGTTGTGATAGCGGTCGACAATGTCTTGCGGTGTCACGCCTTCCTTGCGTGCGCGGATGGTGATAGGCACGCCGTGTTCGTCGGAGCCGCCGATAAAAATCACATCTTCCTTTTTCAGGCGCAGGTAGCGCACGTAGATGTCGGCGGGAACATATACACCGGCCAGATGCCCGATGTGTACCGGGCCGTTGGCATAGGGTAATGCCGAGGTCACAGTGGTTCGTTTAAATTTCTTTTCCATAAAGTAATATGTCAATTTTCTTATTTCATTCAAGATAGCGTTGCAAAGATACATATTTCATGCGCAATCCGTGTGCCTTTGAGGGGTATATTTCCTCTGCTGATGAGCTATAGAGCCGGGGCGTGAGCGGAGTAGAGACCGCTCATGTCCGCCCTCCTTTCCGTCCTTGTCTGCCCTCTACTCCGCTCACATCCCAGCTCTATAGCCTTATATTTTGGAGAAGAAAGTTGTGTTGTGATATATCTTCTTCCTTTTAGAGAAAAATCTAGATAACTTAAATCAGAAAAAAAAACAGAGGCCATCTCATGTTTTGAGACAGCCTCTTATTGTTTAATATGAAGACTTAATATGTACTTCAGCTAATACTTCTTCTCTTTGATTTTTATCTTTGACAAGATAAATTCTAATTATGTAAACCAACGTACATAGCAGAAGTCTTGACGATGAGGAAGATCCGGATGTTTCGGATACATGCGATATGACAAACTGAAACTACCGGCATTGTTCAACACGTGAATGCATTGGAATGTGTAGAGATTGCCTTCCTGTTTGATCATTTCCATCGGTTCTACGGAATAAATACGTTCTTTTCCGTCTGCATCCTTGTACATTGTTACGAGTTCTACACCGATGGCGTCTTTCAGACCCTTCTCATCCAATACGACAGTCATTGTATATTCTTTACCGCTTTCCACGCCTCCTTCGAAGAGAGTTTCGGAACGTGCAGTGGACACAACTTGGATGCTATTCCAGCGTTCGGCCACTGTTTCTTTCCAAGCTGCCAGTTCCTTTGCTTTGGCATAATTGTTTTCCAGCAAGTAGTGATAACGTTTGGCCTCCTTACAGTAGAATTTACTGTAGTAATCGTCGAGTTGGCGTTTCATTGTGTAGTGCGGTGCGATTTGCGCGATGGAATTCTTGATGGTGCGAATCCAGCCTTCAGGATAACCTTTCCGATTGCGTGCATAGTAGAGCGGCAAAATTTCCGTTTCGAGCAAGCTGTAGATGGTGGCAGCATCAAGTTCGTCCTGATAGGCTTGGTTCTCGTAAGTGCGTTTGTCTGTTAGCGCCCAACCGGCACCTTCGCGATAACCTTCCAACCACCAGCCGTCAAGAACGGAGAAATTGATGACACCATTCATCAGGGCCTTTTCTCCGGATGTACCGGATGCTTCCAACGGACGGGTCGGGGTATTCAACCAGATGTCGACGCCGGAAATCAAACGGCGGGCCAGTTTCATATCATAGTTTTCCAGGAAAATAATCTTGCCCAGGAACTCAGGACGACGAGAAATCTCAATGATTTGTTTGATGAGACCTTGACCGGCACCGTCATTCGGGTGAGCTTTTCCTGTGTAGAGAAACTGAACCGGATAGTCAGGGTTGTTGACGATTTTGGAAAGACGATCCAAATCAGTGAACAGCAAGTGGGCACGTTTGTAGGTTGCAAAACGGCGACCGAAACCGATAAGCAGGGCGTTCGGATTGATTTTTTCCATTACGGAAACTACACGTGAAGGATCGCCTTGGCGTTTCAGCCAGTCTTCACGGAATGTTTTGCGGATGTGGTCAATCAATTTTTTCTTCAAAGCTTGGCGGGTAAGCCAGACTACTTCGTCGGGTACTTGATAGATTTTCTCCCAGATGTTGGGGTTGGATTGGTCAGACAGAAAATGTGAATCAAAGTAGTGGCTGTAAAGTTCTAACCATTCTGAAGCGCACCAAGTGGGAAAGTGTACGCCATTGGTCACATAACCAACGTGGTTTTCTTCCGGATAGTATCCCTTCCAGATACCTGCAAACATGGCTTGTGACACTTTTCCATGCAATTTGCTCACACCGTTGACTTCCTGGCATGTGTTACATGCAAAAGTAGACATGCAGAAGCGTTCGTTGTGGTCTCCCGGGTTCATGCGACCCATGTCCATCAAGTCGTCCCAGCTGATGCCCAACATCTGGGGATAGTTGCCCATATATTTGCCGAACAAGCTTTCATCGAAGTAGTCATGGCCGGCAGGAACAGGTGTATGTACCGTGTAGAGAGAAGATGAGCGGACGAGTTCGAGAGCCTCATCAAAAGACAAACCTTTTTCGACAAAATTGCACAGACGTTTCAAGTTGCACAGTGCAGCATGTCCTTCATTGCAGTGATATACATCTTTCTCAATGCCAAGAGCTTCGAGGGTAAGCATACCTCCGATGCCCAAGAGGATTTCTTGTTTCAGACGGTTTTCCCAATCGCCTCCATATAGTTGAGATGTGATGGGGCGGTCAAACTCGCTGTTCATTTCATTGTCAGTATCCATCAGATACAAGGGAACACGTCCTATGTTGACACGCCAGATGTAAGCATATACCCAGTAATTCATGTAGGGCACCTTAACGACCAGCGGTTGACCATCTTTGTCCATCACGCGCTCGATTGGCAGGCTTCCAAAGTTTTGTGTTTCATAATTGGCGATTTGTTGTCCGTCCATGGACAAAGTCTGGGTGAAATAACCATGACGATAAAGCAAACCGATGCCACACATATCGACATTGCTGTCAGAAGCTTCTTTCATGTAGTCACCAGCGAGGATTCCCAAACCTCCGGAATAAAGTTTCAGCACGTGATTTAAACCATATTCCATGCAGAAATATGCCACAGAAGGGCGGTTCTTGTCTGGTTTGACACTCATGTATTCGCTGAAATCATCATAAACTTGATCCATGCGTTTGAGGATGACTTTGTCTTTTGCCAGCCGTTCCAATTGTTCATAGCTCAAGCGTTCGAGCAATAGAACGGGATTTTGTCCCACTTCTTTCCAAAGGTCAGGATTCAATGATTTGAATAAAGCCGTCGCTTCGTTGTGCCAAGACCACCACATGTTGTGCGACAATTCGGTGAGTTTCTTTAATTCCTCTGGGATTCTTGACTTTACAGTCACTTCTTTCCAACTGGGAATATTTGCATTACTAATTTTGACTTTCATACAAAAATTCTTTTTTTATTTTAGTTTTTTCTATTTTATTTTAGTCGAGCTTTGGTTTTTCTTAGTGCCACATCATAGGCTTCATAGTAGTAAGCTATGAAATGTTTCCAAAGCGCTTTTTTCGAGATAGTGACAGCACGTTTGCTAATGTTTTTAATTTCAGTTTCTGTCAATGCGGAGAATTCTGTTATTGTATCTTTGATAGAGTCTGCCACTTCCGAATAATTATAGTCTGAATGGTGGATCACTTTAACTCCGTCTTTCAAATTACTGTAGCCATGCTCCTTTAATGAATTCACCCATAAACCGAATCCGGCCAAATCAGTCGTGACGGTCGGAACATGGAAGGCAATGCTTTCCAATGGAGTGTAGCCCCATGGTTCATAATAAGACGGATAGACTGTAAGATCATTGCCCAAAATAACATCATAATAAGAGAAGTTCAAGATGCCATCATTGCCGTCCAGATAACAAGGCAGGAAAATAATCTTCACCTTGTCTGTGGGGGCATTTGACATATTTAGATACTTCAGCATGTCAAGCACTTTGTCATTGTTCATGTCATGCAGCCAGTGAGTGACGAATGGGCAATAGAGTGGTGTGTCAAAGTCGTTCTTGCTGTTCAAGCGTTCTTTTAAATCTTCGCGTGGTTCGCCCACCCAGCCGGGAACCATGACGAAAGCAACCACGTTTTTTTGCAGACTTTTGTCCCGGTTGAGGCGGTTCATTGCTTCAAGGTAGACATCTTGTCCTTTGTTTTTGAATTCATAGCGTCCGCTTGTGCTGATCAAAATGGTATTGTCATCAAGATGGGTTCCTAGCAATTTGTTCGCCAAGTTTAACAATGCGGCACGTGCTTTTTTCCTTTTTGCCACATAGCTGTTGCCTTTGGGGACAAAATCATTTTCAAATCCGTTCATCAAGATTACATCCACCTGCTTGTCCAGCAGTTCCAGACATTCGTTTGCTGTAATTTCACTGACAGTTGTGAAACAGTCGACATGGTGTGCTGTTTGTTTCTCAATGGAGTGCTTGGATTGCATGTTGAGTTCATCAGCCATCTGGTCGCCATTGTATGCAAACAGATAATCATAAAGAGGCTTATTGTTGCCTGCAATGGACCGCCCGATAGACGTGGCGTGAGTGGTAAATATGGTGGCAATTTCCGGAACCTGTTTGCAGATGTACAATGCTCCCAAGCCGGTCATCCATTCATGTGTCTGGTAGACAACGTTGTCGTCAGCTGTAAGTTTGTGGTAGCGGAAATAACTTTCCACAAGTTTGCCGGCTGCATAGGAGAACATCGAAGCCTCGTCATAATCACCGTAGGCATGCAGTGAGTCAACTTGAAAATCCAGCCATGCTTGGGTGTAAATATCGTTTTTTATAGCGTAGAAATTGTTAAAGTCAACAAGAAAGACAATCGGTTTACCGGGGATATTCCACCGTCCGACGCGGAAGTCCAAGTCTTCTTGTGCTTTGGCATAAGCCTTCCATTCTGCATATAAAGAATCGTCTTCTAAAAATAGTGGATTATTTTGTCCTTTCCATACATCGGGACCAATGAAGAACAGACGGTCTTTAAAAGCCTCTTGTAAGGTTTTGGCTCGTGTAGAAAGAACGGTATAGATTCCTCCTACTTTGTTACATACCTCCCAACTGGATTCGAAGATGTAACCGGGAGTTAAATATTGGGTTTCCATAAATTTGAAATTTTCCGCAAAGATATAAAGTTTTGATTTGAAACACGAAAAATTGAAATAATTATTACACCCATAATGAAATTGTTA
The DNA here is from genome assembly GCA_964580305.1 of uncultured Bacteroides sp. Taxonomy (GTDB): domain Bacteria; phylum Bacteroidota; class Bacteroidia; order Bacteroidales; family Bacteroidaceae; genus Phocaeicola_A. The sequence continues at coordinate 23,137 of CAZOKL010000008.1, read as the reverse complement.
TCAAATTGATAGGAGTAAAAGGCAAAGTCTGCGATTATTACTGCAAAGTGATTACTTTTGTTACTTCTGTTTCAATCTTCTGTGTTCTTTGCTCGCTCCGTAAAACCAGGTGCGGGGCCATCCATGTCATATGGCGGGGCTGGGGAGGGGAATTATGAATGTTTCAGGATGTGTTTCAAACGGTTGGCCACCGGCTTCTCAATGACAATCAGGGTGACAGCTGTCAGCACCAGCACGATGCCTAAGAGGATGCGCGGAGTCAGCTGTTCATTGAATAGCATGACCCCGAAAAACAAGGCTGTCACAGGCTCCAATGCGCCTAAGATGGCTGTAGGTGTGGAACCTATGTTGTGGATGGCGACGGCCGTGCATATCAAGGATACGACTGTGGGGAGCAAGGCCAGTGCGATGACATTGGTCCATCCGGTGAATGTGTGTATGGGGATGAGTGCCGTGCCGAAGTCTAACCGCACCACGTAGATGGAGAATCCGAACAGCAGAGCGTAAAACGTCAGCCGTATGTTGGGAATGTATTTCAGCACCGACTGGTTCACACCCACAATGTAGACGGCATACGACAAGGATGATAACAGCACAAAAACAAGGCCTACCCAGCTGAGCATGGCGCCGTCTGTTCCCTTGGTGAGGAAACTGATGCCGCAGAGGGCCAGGGCTATGCCTCCCCACACGACGACGGAAACCCGCTCGTGGAAACATATCATCATGATGAGGGCGACGAGTACCGGATAGACGAAAAGGATGGTTGAGGCGATTCCGGCATCCATGTAGTTGTAACTGAGGAAGAGCAGGAGCGAGGAACTGGAGAAAATCAGCCCTGCGATGATCAGCGGGAGCACCTCCTTTTTCTGGAGTTTGAACGACTCGCCTTTCCACTTCATCAGCAATCCCAGAAACACGATGGCCAGTCCATATCTGTAAAAAAGTACGGAGTCGGCATTTAATCCCTCCTTATATAAAGGAAGAGCAAACAGTGGATTCATGCCATAAGTCATTGCGGCAACCATGCCGCAGATAAAGCCTTTCGTCTTACAGGGAATCATAGCCTTTTTGTCGTTTGTAATTTTCAGCGCGCAAAAATAATACAAAAAACGAGAATAGGAGAGAACCTGCGAAAAAAAACACTGAGATAAAGTACTTTAGCGATTCAGGCATGAGTCATGTCGAAGCCGCTGGATGCAAATTTAAGGATTCCTCCGGCAATGAAGGCAGAAAAGGTCGAAATATATGATTCAGACAGCCGTGCCGTTCCGCCGAGGACAGCACGGCTAAAATTATCCAAAGAGATAAACTTTCCTATATTGTTATGTGCTTTTTAGTCTGTTTTATTTGCCCTGAGGCTCAACAACAGCCTTCATTTAAACCGTCATCTCACCTCAGAGGGGTAGTCCTGTTTAATCATTAGTTCATGGAAGCACCACCGTCCACATTGATGGCTTGTCCGGTGATGTGATTGGCATATTCGGAACACAAGAATACGACCGTGTATGCGATGTCCTCAGCTTTCTGGGCGCCACGTTCGAGCGGAATGAAGGTTTTGAGACTTTCCTTCCACGAGGCTTCCCTGTCCATACCGCTCTCCGCATAGCCATCTAAGATTTTCTCCCACATAGGGGTGCGGATGATGCCCGGGCATACCGAATTGACGTTGATGTTATGAGGGGCACCTGCAAACGCAGCGGCTTGGGTGAGATAAATATCGGCAGCCTTGGTCATTCCGTAGTGAGCAAAGCCCTGCTTGAGCGCGTGCCTGCCTGCAAAAGAAGCGGTGTTGACAATCTTTCCGCTATGACCCAGCTCAATCATGTGCTTAATGGCAGCCTGGCAGCCATTGTTGATGCCCATCAGGTTGACATCGATAAGTCTCCGAATCTCTTCCTGACTGGTTTCAAGAAATGAATTCAGCCCTACGATGCCCGCATTGTTGATTACGATGTCAAGGCGTCCGGTTTCCTTTATTGCCTGTACAAAAACAGCGTCAACGGATTCATAGCTAGTCACATCAACTTCACATGCTTCTGCCAAAAAACCATCGGCGCGCAGCTTGTTGCATACCCCAATGCTGTTTTCTTTAATCAGGTCTGCAACATACACTTTGGCTCCCGCACTTGCAATTTCTCTTGCAATAGCTTCACCGATACCGCGTCCTGCTCCGAAAACAACGGCAGTTTTGCCTGAAAAATCTATTTTCATCATAGTAAGACCTCCTTATAATTAAATTGGTATTAGATAAAGAACAATAGCCCGATGGTTAAACGAATGCAAAAACCGGCACAGGAAAAAGACGTTGCTGTCATGCGTTTTTTGGGGGCTCTTTTCTCCGTCTGTTATGTCAGGGAAATGAAAGGAAAGCCCCATCTGCTCCCGGTAGCCTTGCTCAAGCACCCGATGCGAAACTACAAAATTTGAATGTTATTTCCTAACATTTAGTCACAAATTTATGCCACTTCGATAAATATCCCGACCCGTACATTGACAAAAAGGACATTGCAGACATGTATTTACTCTGCCCGGCGTGAATGCTTACGCCGCGACAGGAGGGGCGTCGAGAGCGGAGTAGAGGCCGGGCGGGGACGGAAAGGAGGGCGGGTGAGAGCGGAAAGGAAGGCCACGGGGGAGTGAAATAAGTGGGGTGGATGAAGGTCATTCTGGTGATTATTTTATAGTTTTGTGCGAATTTTGAAAAATGATATATAGATGATATGAACAAAGGATTCATTGTGGGATGCGCCCTTTGCTGGGGGGCGCTTTCGGTGCATGCCGAAAATGTAAACATCAAGCAGTTCCGTTATGCCGGACCATACAGCGTGCAGAAGCCTTTTATGACAGAAGAAACGAATGTCAACGGAAAGGCCTTTCAGGAAGAAGACCTGTTGCAGAGCGCCTTGTCGCTTGACGCCGTGCGCACGGGGCGCACACTGGAGGGAGGCGTGTTGCCCTCCACTTCCGGCTATGCCCTGCATCTGGCGGGGTTTTATGTGGACAACACCCGTTTTGCCAAAGGACGGTTGACCGTGAAGGGCGTCAAGCACTATGTGGTCTACGTCGACGGCAAGGAACATAAAGGTGAGGAAGTGGCATTGACTCCCGCCACCCATCAGATTGTTGTCAAGTGTCTCACGCAACCCGGTGTGAGCGACACGCTCTCCGTCAGTCTGGAAAGTGAGCAGGAAGGCGTGTTTTCCGTCAACGAAAACGGCAAGAGGCTCTATGTGCTGGGCGATGTCATCAACGGCAGACGCTTCAGCGGTGTCGACCTCTCGTCCGACGGACGCTACCTGATTACTACGTACACAACAACTCATGCCGATGCTTCCCGGGAAACCTGTTCGCGAGTGACGGAAGTGTCGACCGGAAGGATTGTGACGGAGACGCCCCTTTCCATCAGTTGGATGCCGTCAAGCTGCCGTTATTACTACACCCGCAAGAATGTGGAAGGGCAGGATTTGGTGGCTGTTGACCCCTCAAACATGCAAGAAACGGTGTTGGCCCGCAACATCCCCGAGGGAGATTTCCAAGTGGCACCGCAGGAAGACTGCCTGATTTACAGCCTGAAGGAAGAAGGGTCTGAGGAACAGAAAGACATCCGCCGCTTTCTGGAGCCGGACGACCGGCAGCCCGGGTGGCGAAGCCGTAACTATCTGGCCCGTTATGACCTGGCAAGCGGACTGCTGCAAAGGCTGACCTACGGCTATCGTGACGCCCGGCTGTGGGACATCTCCAGCGATGGCAGTCAGCTCCTGTTTGCCGTGGATAAGCAGGACATCACCAAGCGTCCTTCCATCTTGACCTCGGTCTATCGCATGGACATGGCGACGATGAAGGTCGACACATTGCTGGCCGACGAGGGATTCCTGTCGTATGGCCTCTTCTCGCCCGACGGGCAGCAGCTGCTGGTTGTCGGTTCGGGCGACGCCTTTGGCGGCATCGGGCTGAACATCAAGCCGGAACAGAAAGCGAGTTATTATGACTACCAGCTCTTCCTCTACGACTTGAAACAGCAGAAAGCAACGGCCCTGACAAAGACTTTCGACCCAAGCGTGGACGATGCACAGTGGAGCACGGCCGACGGCTGCGTCTATTTTACGGCCAATGACCGCGACTGCATCAACCTTTTCCGCATGCGGATGCCTGCGGGAACCATCGAGCGGCTGGATGTGCCCGAGGAGGTGGTCAAGACGTTTGTGCTCTCCACATCGGCACCCGTGCTGGCTTTCTATGGCGAGAGTGCCTCCAACGCGAGCAGACTCTACACGGTCAGCCTGAAAAACAACCGCTGCACCTTGCGCGAAGACCTCAATCCGGCCATTCTTGACGGCGTGGAACTCGGCGAGTGCCATGCCTGGAACTTCCGCAATTCGCGGGGTGACTCCATCTGCGGACGCTTCTATCTGCCGCCTCACTTCGATGCCTCGCGGAAATATCCCCTCATTGTGAACTACTACGGAGGGTGCTCACCCATCGAACGCACCTTCGAGGGGCGCTATCCGCTTCACGCTTATGCCGCGCTGGGCTACGTGGTCTACGTCATCGAACCGAGCGGGGCCGTCGGCTTCGGTCAGGAATTTTCGGCGCGCCATGTCAACGGATGGGGCGACTACACGGCCGACGACATCATTGAAGGCACCAGGCTTTTCTGCACCGAACACTCGTTTGTCGACGCCTCGAAGGTGGGCTGCATCGGCGCTTCCTATGGCGGCTTCATGACGCAATACTTGCAGACGAAGACCGACATCTTCGCCACGGCCATCTCACATGCCGGCATCAGCAACATCACCAGCTACTGGGGCGAGGGCTATTGGGGCTATTCCTACAGCGAGGCTGCCTCGGCCGACAGCTATCCGTGGAACAATGCGGAGCTGTACACAGACCACAGCCCGCTCTTTCATGCCGACCGCATCCACACGCCCATCCTTTTCCTTCACGGCTCTGTCGACACGAACGTGCCCGTCGGTGAGAGCATCCAGATGTTCACCGCGCTGAAACTCCTCGGCCGGGAGACGGCCTTCGTGGCCGTTGACGGCGAGAACCATCACATCACCGACTATCAGAAGCGCATCCTCTGGCAGAACACCATCTTCGCCTGGTTTGCCAAATATCTGCAAGACGACCCCACGTGGTGGAACACACTTTATCCCGAACAGACACTTTAAAGCATATATATAATAAGGTATAAACATCAGACACATGAAAGAATATCCGAAAGTACTGGCCATTGCCGGAAGCGAGCCCTTGGGGAGCGCCGGTGTGCAGGCCGACATCAAGTCAATCTCTGCTTGCGGGAGCTATGCCGCAGGCGCCATTACGTGCATTGTCGACGAAGACACCACGCGTGTGAAGCAAATCTTCCCGCTGCCCGTTGAGCTGGTCTTGGGGCAGGTGCACTCGTTTCTTGACGACGTGCACGCCTCGGCCATCAAGACCGGCATGCTCTTCACCGCCGAGCTGGTCGGTGCGTTGGGCGACGTGCTGGCCTGTTATCGCGGCATTCCGCTCGTGGTCGACCCCGTGATGGTCGATTCTGCCGGCACTCCCCTCATCCGGCAAGAGGCCATCGAGACCTACAAGACGCACCTCTTTCCGCTGGCGACCATCATCACGCCCAACTTCCGTGAGGCCAATCTGTTGCTGCACAGAACGTTCAGCGGCGACACGGACGACGACATCCGCGAGCTTTGCCGCTGGGGCAATGCCGCCATCGTGAAGTCCGTCCCCCATCCCGATGGGCTGATGGATGTGTTCTATTCGCCCTCCGTGGGGATGAAGACCTTCGTGAAGACGAAAGTCGACACGCGCAATGTCAACGGCACCGGCTGCACGTTTTCCTCCTCCATCGCCTCCTACCTCTCGCAAGGCCGCACGCTGCCTGAAGCCGTCTGCCTGGCCGAGACGTATATCGACGGCGCCATCCGCGAGGGGGCTACCTATCGTTTCGGCACCGGTGTAGGCCCCGTCACCCACTTCTATCGCTGGCTGGAGGTGCTTTGTGAAATTGATAAGTGATTGACATACAGCACCCTCTGCATCTCCTGCGCCGGGAGCTTCCGGGCCGGAGGGCAGAAGGCAGAGAAAACA
>CAZOKL010000008.1:0-16944 GCA_964580305.1 uncultured Bacteroides sp. | reverse complement strand
GATGCTGCCTGTGTGCGCGGGAGAGGGGCGTCGGGCACATGCCGGCCCGGGGTGGAGCCTGTCTTTGCAGGGGCGCATCATTTCGGCGGGAAAGTGGAATTTCCTCGGGAATATCTCAGCTATATGTCGGCTTTTTACTACTTTTGCAAACATATTTATTCATATACAGACAAAGACAATATGCAGGAAAAGATTATTATTCTTGATTTTGGTTCACAAACCACCCAGCTCATCGGACGCCGAGTGCGCGAAATGAACACGTATTGTGAAATTCTGCCCTACAACAAATTCCCGCACGACGACCCCTCGGTCATCGGTGTCATCCTTTCGGGAAGTCCCTTTTCCGTTTATGACGAACACGCGTTCAAGGTCGACCTGAGCGGCATCCGCGGCAAGTATCCCATCCTCGGCATCTGCTACGGAGCGCAGTACATGGCCTACACGAACGGCGGGCGCGTTGAGCCGGCAGGCTCTCGCGAGTATGGACGTGCGCACCTGTCGCACTTCGAGAAGGGCAACCCGCTCTTCAAGGGCGTGCGTGACAATTCGCAGGTGTGGATGAGCCACGGCGACACCATCACGGCCATTCCGGATAACTTCCGCGCCATTGCCTCGACCGACAAGGTGGCCATTGCGGCCTATCAGGCAGAGGGCGAGAAGCTGTGGGGCGTGCAGTTCCATCCGGAGGTGTATCACAGTGAAGACGGAACGCAGATTTTGAAAAACTTCGTGGTCGACATCTGCGGCAGCAAGCAGGACTGGAGTGCTGCCTCTTTCGTGGAAAGCACGGTGGCCGCGCTGAAAGAACAGTTGGGCGACGACAAGGTGGTGCTGGGCCTCAGCGGGGGTGTCGACTCCTCGGTCGCAGCCGTGTTGCTCAACAAGGCCATAGGCAAGAACCTGACGTGCATATTCGTTGACCACGGCATGCTGCGCAAGAACGAGTTCCGCAACGTGCTTCACGATTATGAATGCTTGGGGCTGAACGTCATCGGTGTGGATGCCAGCGAGAAATTCTTCCGTGAGCTGGCCGGCGTGACGGAACCCGAGCGCAAGCGCAAGATTATCGGCAAGGGCTTCATTGACGTGTTTGACGAGGAAGCACGCAAGATAAAAGACGTGAAGTGGCTTGCCCAGGGCACCATTTACCCCGACTGCATCGAGTCGCTCTCCATTACCGGCACGGTCATCAAGAGCCATCACAATGTGGGAGGCCTGCCTGAAAAGATGAATCTCAGGCTTTGCGAGCCCCTGCGCCTGCTGTTCAAGGACGAGGTTCGTCGCGTGGGTCGTCAGTTGGGCATGCCCGAACATCTCATCACGCGCCATCCTTTCCCCGGCCCCGGACTGGCAGTCCGCATTCTGGGCGACATCACGCGCGAGAAAGTCCGTATCCTTCAAGATGCCGACGACATCTTCATCCAGGGCCTGCGCGACTGGAAGTTGTATGACCAGGTGTGGCAGGCCGGCGTCATCCTCCTGCCGGTTCAGAGCGTGGGCGTCATGGGCGATGAGCGTACATACGAGCGTGCCGTGGCCCTGCGTGCCGTGACCAGCACGGACGCCATGACGGCCGACTGGGCCCGTTTGCCCTATGATTTCCTGGCGAAGGTGTCAAATGACATAATAAATAAGGTGAAGGGCGTGAACCGCGTCACCTATGACATCTCTTCCAAACCACCCAGCACAATCGAGTGGGAGTGATGCGCGTTTGCAATGTGTGGTTGTCGATATGGCCGGGAAAGTGACTTTTTTTAAGTGTTCTGCGGCGATTAAACATATTTAATCATGCATGAAAATATGAATATAGAAAACATTTTCTTACTTTTGCACCGCGTTTAGGAAAAGCAAGAACATGAATTAAACGAAAATAAATCTCAAAATAATAGAAACCTTTAAAGTTTAAACAAAATGATTAAAGTAGGTATTAATGGATTCGGACGTATCGGACGTTTCGTTTTCCGTGCAGCTCAAAAAAGAAATGATATTCAAATTGTAGGTATCAACGACCTTTGCCCGGTTGACTATTTGGCATACATGCTGAAGTATGATACCATGCACGGCAAATTTGACGGCACTATTGAGGCTGATGTTGAAAACAGTAAATTGATTGTAAACGGTAAGGAAATCCGTGTAACTGCTGAAAGAAATCCGGCTGACCTGAAATGGAACGAAGTTGAGGCTGAGTATGTAGTTGAATCTACAGGTCTGTTCCTGACAAAGGAAAAAGCTCAAGCTCACATCCAAGCCGGTGCCAAATATGTCGTAATGTCCGCTCCTTCTAAGGATGACACTCCGATGTTCGTGTGCGGTGTTAATGAGAAGACTTATGTGAAAGGCACTCAATTCGTGTCAAATGCTTCTTGTACAACCAACTGCTTGGCTCCGATTGCCAAAGTGTTGAACGATAAATTCGGTATCGTTAACGGTTTGATGACCACCGTTCACTCTACAACTGCTACTCAAAAGACTGTTGACGGTCCGTCATTGAAGGACTGGAGAGGTGGTCGTGCTGCTTCTGGCAACATCATCCCGTCATCAACAGGTGCAGCCAAGGCTGTAGGTAAGGTTATTCCTGAACTGAACGGCAAATTGACCGGCATCTCTATGCGTGTTCCGACTTTGGATGTTTCTGTTGTTGATTTGACTGTCAACCTGGCTAAGCCGGCTACTAAAGAAGCCATCTGTGCTGCTATGAAGGAAGCTTCTGAAGGTGAATTGAAGGGAGTTCTGGGTTACACAGAAGATGCAGTCGTTTCTTCAGACTTCTTGGGTTGCCCGTTGACTTCTATCTTCGACGCTAACGCAGGTGTATACTTGACTGATACCTTTGTTAAGGTTGTGTCTTGGTATGACAACGAAATCGGCTACTCTAACAAAGTTCTCGATTTGATTGCTCACATGGCATCTGTAAACTGCTAATTCATTAAGAAAGTTAGTCATAAGAAGAGGCTGTGTCAACACATTGACATGGCCTCTTTTGTTTCTATAACTTAGTCTTTGTTTATGTTTGGCGTAGATTTGGTGACTATTATAGGTCCGACAGCTTCCGGTAAAACTTCCTTGGCTACGGCGTTGGCTTGCGAGTTGGATTCGGAAATCATCAGTGGCGACAGCCGCCAGGTGTATCGTTGCATGGATATTGGCACGGGGAAGGACTTGGACGATTATGTCGTGAATGGCAAACAAATATCCTATCACTTGATAGACATAGTCGAGCCGGGATACAAGTACAATGTGTTTGAATACCAACGCGATTTCCTGAAAGCCTATGAAGACATCCGCCGGCGGGGCAAGTTCCCGATACTTTGTGGAGGTACGGGCATGTATGTGGAGTCTGTGCTGAAAGGATATAGATTGTTGCCGGTTCCTGAGAATCCGGCTTTGCGTGAACATCTGTCCGGAAAGTCATTAGATGAACTTACTGCAATATTGGCAACTTACAAGAAGCTGCACAACACCACCGATGTAGACACTGTCAAACGGGCAATCCGCGCCATTGAGATTGAAGAATACTACAAACAGGTTCCCGTGCAGAAACGAGAGTTTCCTCACTTGAGAAGTTTAATAATCGGGGTGGCAATAGACCGCGAACTGCGGCGACAGAGAATCAGTGAACGCCTGCGACAGCGGCTGGATGCCGGCATGGTGGAAGAGGTGAGAGGTTTGCTCAGTCGAGGAATAGCGCCCGAAGACTTGATTTATTACGGGCTGGAGTATAAATATCTCACTTTATATATAATAGGGCAGTTGACCTATACTGAGATGGTACGCGATTTGGAGATAGCAATACACCAGTTTGCCAAACGGCAGATGACATGGTTTCGAGGTATGGAACGTCGAGGATTTCACATTCATTGGATTGATGCTTGTTTGCCTTTGACCGATAAGTTGAGTCAGATAAAAGCATTGTTGGATGCCTGATGGAGCATTTCTAATGGTTAACTTTGTCATTTACTTTTAAAGAAGCAGGGTTGATTAGCCTATCTTGCTTATCTTTTTCAGTTTGTCTTCATTGATGATTTTGATTTTCCGTCCGTCGGTGATGATGAGTTTCTCGGTGGAGAAATTGGAAAGGGTGCGGATGGCATTGGAGGTTGTCATATTGGACAAGTTGGCTAAGTCTTCTCGTGAAAGATAGATGCTCAATGTGCATCCGTCTTCTTCCACTCCGTAACAGTCTTTGAGAAAAAGGAGAGATTCGGCAAGTCTTCCGCGGATATGTTTTTGTGTAAGATTGACCGTGCGTTCGTCAGCAATACCCAGATCTGTTGCAAGTTGATGAATGAAGAACATGGCAAGCTTATTGTTTTCCGTGACCATCTTATTGATAACATCCATCGGAATGTGGCAGATAACAGAAGGTTCAAATGCGGCGGCGGCAGTCACAAAGTATCCTCCGGAGAAATAAGCACGGTAAGCGAAGTATTCAACCGGTTTGATTACTCTGATAATCTGGCTGCGCCCTCCCACGCCATCTTTGTAGATCTTCACTTTACCACTAAGCAAGCATAACATGTGTGTCGGTATTTCTCCTTCACAATAGATAGTTTCGTTCTTTCTGTATTTCTGGATAGTGAAGTTTTGTTGCATAATGGCACGTTCTTCATCGCTGAGAAGCGTCCATATATCAGTTATACTTTCAATGATTTCTGCTTCTGTTATCTCCTTTTTACCCATAAATAATGATGTTCTAAAACTATGTTATAGGGCACAAAAATAGCAAAAAGTTTATCTTTCCGTTTCTTTTAAAGAATATGAAAATCTATAGCTTTGTATTTTATAGATAAATTAACGTATTTTCTTTCTTTATGGATTGACTTCTATCTTCTTTTCTATACTTTTGCTACAAAGTGGAGATCATGGTAAATAGGTTGAAAAGGTGCGAACACGATTAAATATCTTTTTGTATCTCTTGCTCTGTGTTTGTTCGGTTAAAGGGCAAAACATGTTGTATCCTAAGTTGATGGAACCTATAACTGGAGATTCCATCATTCATCATGTGGTAGAATCGTCTGATTGGTATGCGCACATTGTTGGTTATTATAGTGCGAACATCTATGTACGCGGGCATTTCAAAGTTCATAAACGCAATCTTTTGTTACGTGTCGTTCCATCGATGTTTCGTTTTGAAAAAGATGTGAAAGATTACATTGTGGAGTCTCAAAATGAAGTTCATTATTCAGCCCCAGATATTTATGATGTGAAAAAGCTGGCATTGACAGGATCGTTTCGTCGCAATGATGGAGAAATAGGTAATGTGATGGATTATTTTAATATGAATATCTATTCCACAGATTTGTTACCGGATAAATTGATATCACCTTTTACGAAAAACGGACATCGTTATTATTATTATATTTTAGACTCCATATTTACAGAACGCACTCCAACAGAATATAAAGTATTGATAGTTCCTCGCTATAAAAGCAATCAGTTGGTCAATGGGTATGTGACGGTTCGAGATAAGAGCTGGACGGTGGCAGATTACTTTATGACTGGGAAAGTGGAGCAGGTGAGCTTTGAAGTACGTATCAGAATGGGAGCTGATGGAAAAGAAATGTATCTCCCTCAACGTTTGGGTATTAAGATGTTTTATAAATTTGTCGGTAATAAGATTGAAGCAGATTATACGGCAATATATGATTACAAAGATATAAAGTTGGCAGGTTCACAGCCTGAAACATTACCTCAAAGGAGAAGTTATAACCTGTCTGATTATTATCGTTTGACGGTGGAAAATAATACAGTCAATACAGATTTGGCACACATGGATTCTCTTCGTGCTTTTCCTTTGGATGAATATGAAAAAGAACTGTATGAAAGTTTTGCAAAACGTGAGAGGGAAAAGGTGCAAAATGTGAAACCAAAATCAAAGAGGAGAATATTTTGGGGTGAGGTTGGAGATATGTTAATCAGTAACTATACGTTTCGGTTTAATGATTTGAGTAGTATAAAATTTTATCCTTTGTTGAATCCTGTACAGCTTCGTTATAGTCACAGCAATGGTTTTTCTTATATTCAGCGTTTTAAATTTAATCAGTATCTTAAGAAAGACCGTAGTTTGTACATTTCGCCTCGCGTAGGTTATAGTTTTAAGTATAAAGAATTTTATTGGCGTTGTGATGCCAATTATACCTATTATCCAGAGAAGATGGGGCGCATTACGTTGGACGTTGGCAATGGTAACAGGATATACAGCAGTGAAATTGTGGACAGACTAGAGCAATATCCTGATAGCATTTTAGATTTTGATAAATTGAATTTAGACTATTTTAAAGATTTATATGTTCGTTTGGGTAATGATTTTGAGATTACAAATGGATTGCTTCTGACTGTTGGCTTATCTTATCACAAGCGAACATTAGTGGATAAGACAAATATATATAATCCAGAACTTCAGAAATATCTGTCTGGTGATTTGCGCGATACATATTCGAGTTTTGCTCCTCGTATTCGTTTGGAATGGACGCCTAAGCAATATTATTATATGAATGGATATCGCAAGGTGAATTTATATTCGAATTATCCGACGTTTTCTGTAGACTGGGAGCGTGGAATCAAAGGTGTTTTTGGAAGTACTGGCAAATATGAACGCATAGAATTAGACATGCAGCAGAAGTTTAAATTTGGCGGCATTCGATACTTGTCATATAGGGCGGGATGTGGAGCTTTTACAGATCAGGAGGATATGTATTTCGTGGATTTTTATAATCTGAAACGTAATAATCTGCCAGATGATTGGAATGATGATATAGGAGGAACATTCCAACTATTGGATTCGCGATGGTATAACTGGTCAAATAAGTATATACGTGGGCATGTTACATACGAAGCTCCCTTTTTACTTTTTCGTCAACTTCGTAGATATGTGAATCTAATCGAATCAGAACGACTGTATGGGGGTATTCTTTTTATGCCACGTCTTGTCCCTTATATAGAATTAGGATACGGCATAGGAACTCATATATTTGACTGTGGTGCATTTGTTAGTTTCATGCAAGGAAAACTTGATTCATTCGGATGCAAGTTTACTTTTGAATTGTTTCATTGATTGCTTTCTTTGGGTAGCATTAAATACTGTTTGTTTGTGACATTTTCATGTAATCTAGATGGATTTTGCAATTTTTTTAAAATAAGTCGAATGCTTTTTTTGTTTTTGTCTGAAAATTGTTACTTTTGAAGACCCCTAATAGCAAAGCAGAATAGACTAGGAGGGGTAAACGACTTGTAAGAAAAAATGAGAACCTTAAAATATAAACTATGAGTTATTTGCGATTTGACAAAACTCTAATGACCAATTTAGAGGAATCTTTGCCCAGAGAAATACTGCGTACTAATCGCTCGGGAGCATATCATTGCACGACTATTGTAGATTGTAATACTCGAAAGTATCATGGTTTGCTTGTAATTCCGATTCCAGAATTAGATGATGAAAATCATGTTTTACTTTCATCTTTAGATGAAACCGTAGTCCAACATGGTGCAGAGTTTAATCTTGGGCTTCATAAATATCAAGGGAATAGTTTTAGTCCTAAAGGACACAAGTACATTCGTGAGTTTGATTGTGAGAAAGTACCTACGACGTTTTATCGTGTAGGAGGTGTGATTCTGAAAAAGGAGAAAGTGTTCGTTCATCATGAGAATCGCATTTTGATACGTTATACACTAGTTGATGCCCATTCTGAAACTTTGTTGCGTTTCCGTCCTTTTTTGGCATTCCGGAGCGTACGGCAATTTACTCATGAAAACTCTCAAGCAAGTCGAGATTATCAGATGATCGAGAATGGAATCAAGACATGCATGTATCCAGGGTATCCAGAATTATACATGCAGTTTAGTAAGGCTGTAAACTATCACTTTGACCCTAATTGGTACAAAAATATAGAATATCCCAAAGAGCAGGAACGGGGCTATGCATCTAATGAGGATTTATATGTTCCTGGCTATTTTGAAGTTCCAATTCGTAAAGGAGAAAGTATCATATTTTCCGGTGGCATTTCTTTGGCCGATACGTTGGAATTGAAAACAATCTTCCAACAAGAAGTTGATAAACGTATTCCTCGTGACAGTTTTCTGCATTGTCTCTATAACTCGGCCCATCAATTTCATAATAGACAAGACAAGAAGCGTTACATCTTAGCAGGTTATCCATGGTTTAAATGTCGTGCTCGTGACATGTTTGTTTCATTGCCGGGATTGACACTGGCTGTTGAAGAATATGAGGTCTTTGATGAAATTATGGCGACAGCTCAAGAAGCCATTTATGAATTTATCCAAGATCGGCCTTTAACGTGTAAGATTATGGAGATGGATCAGCCGGATGTATTGTTATGGAGCATTTGGGCGTTGCAACAGTATGCAAAGATGATTTCACGTGAAAAGTGTCGTGTGAAATATGGCAAGTTGATAGAAGATATTATAGAATATATACGCAGTGGAGAACATACAAATTTGTTTTTGCATGACAATGGCTTGTTGTATGTCAATGGGACAGAACGGCCTGTTACATGGATGAATTCTATGGTCAATGGTCATCCGGTCATTCCACGTACAGGATATGTGGTTGAAATTAATGCGCTGTGGTATAATGCATTGAAATTTGCATCAGATTTGTTGCGCGAAGGTGGTAATCAGACTTATGCAGGCACTCTCGATGCCCAAGCTGAGATTACGGGTAAATCTTTTGTCGAGGTGTTCTTGAACGAGCATGGATATTTGTTTGATTATGTAGACGGCACAATGATGGATTGGAGTGTCCGGCCTAATATGATTTTTCCCGTAGCTTTTGATTACTCCCCATTGACAGTTCCGCAGAAGAAAAAAATCTTGGATATAGTCACAAAAGAACTTTTGACTCCAAAAGGTTTACGTTCGTTGAGTCCGAAGAGTGGGGGTTATAATCCAAACTATGTCGGCCCGCAGACGCAACGTGACTATGCTTATCATCAAGGTACGGCTTGGCCGTGGTTGGAAGGCTTTTATATGGAAGCATATATGAAAATACATAAGATGAGTAGCATCGCTTTCGTCGAACGCCTGCTTATAGCTTATGAAGATGAGATGAATTTGCATTGCATTGGAACAATCCCCGAGTTATTTGACGGAAATCCTCCTTTTAAAGGACGTGGAGCTGTTTCGTTTGCAATGAATGTGGCAGAAATATTGCGCATTTTGAAACTGCTGACTAAATATAATCAGATGTATAATGATTCGATAAAGGAGGAATAAGCGATATGAAAGTATTAATGTTCGGTTGGGAATTTCCTCCTCATATTCTTGGAGGATTAGGTACTGCAAGCTATGGTTTAACGAAAGGATTGGCTAAACAGACCAATATGGAGATTACATTCTGCATACCAAAACCGTGGGGTGATGAGGATCAGAGCTTTCTGAAAATTATTGGTATGAATAGTGTTCCCATCGTATGGCGTGATGTGCAGTGGGATTATGTGAAAGGAAGAGTCGGTTCGTACATGGATCCGCAATTATATTATGATTTGCGTGACCATATCTATACTGATTTCAGCTATATGAACACTAATGACTTGGGTTGTTTGGAGTTTTCTGGTCGTTATCCGGATAATTTGCATGAGGAAATCAATAACTATTCCATTGTTGCCGGAGTTGTCGCCAGACAGCAACAGTTTGACATTATCCATGCTCACGACTGGTTGACCTATCCTGCGGGAATCCATGCAAAGCAAGTATCGGGCAAGCCTTTGGTGCTCCATGTGCATGCGACTGACTTTGACAGAAGTCGTGGTAATGTGAATCCGACGGTTTATGCAATAGAAAAAAATGGCATGGATCATGCCGATCACATCATGTGTGTAAGTGAACTTACTCGTCAAACCGTTATTAATAAATATTTCCAAGATCCGCATAAAGTCTCGACTGTGCATAATGCAGTTGCTCCGCTTGCTGATGACATACAAGCGATTGTTCCGCAGAAGTTTCCTAATGAGAAGTTGGTGACGTTCTTGGGGCGTATTACGATGCAGAAAGGGCCGGAATATTTTGTTGAAGCGGCAAACATGGTGCTTCAGCGCACGCATAACATCCGTTTTGTGATGGCCGGTAGCGGCGATATGATGAATGCGATGATTACACTGGTGGCAGAACGTGGCATTGCCGACCGTTTCCATTTTCCTGGTTTTCAAAAAGGGAAACAGGTTTATGAATGCCTGAAAGCAAGCGATGTTTATATCATGCCTTCCGTGTCTGAACCTTTTGGAATATCACCTCTGGAAGCCATGCAATGCGGTGTGCCTTCTATTATTTCCAAGCAATCCGGTTGTGCTGAAATATTAGATAAATGTATCAAGGTGGATTATTGGGATATTCATGCCATGGCAGACGCGATATATTCTCTTTGCACCAACCAGTCACTTTATGAATACTTGAAAGAAGAAGGTAAGAAAGAGGTTGACTCTATCACGTGGGAAAAAGTGGGAGTGAAGATACGTGGCATTTATGAACAAGTGATAAGAAACAGCAGATAATACATCAAAATATACGAAGATTATGAAAACAATTTGTCTTTATTTCGAGATACATCAAATCATCCATCTGAAACGCTACCGTTTTTTCAATATCGGTACAGATCATTACTACTATGATGACTATGAGAACGAACGGACTATTAACGAAGTGGCTGAACGTTCTTACATCCCTGCATTGAGAACATTGATAGACATGGCTCGTGAGCATTCCGGTTATTTTAAAGTGGCACTATCCATTTCGGGTGTCGCTCTGGAACAGCTTGAGATTCATGCACCGGCCGTGATTGACTTGTTGCATCAACTGAATGAAACCGGTTGCTGTGAATTCCTGGCCGAGCCTTATTCGCATGGTTTGTCTTCACTGGCTGATGAAGATTGCTTCCGTGCCGATGTGGAACGCATGAGGAAAAAAGTCACGCAACTTTTCGGACAGACGCCGCAAGTGTGTCGTAACTCCAGTTTGATTTATTCAGATGAGATAGGTTCTGTGGTTGCCGATATGGGTTTCAAGGGTATGTTGACAGAGGGCGCACGCCATATTCTGGGTTGGAAGAGTCCACACTACTTGTATCATTGCAACATGAATCCGAATTTGAAACTCCTGTTGCGTGACTATAAGTTGTCAGACGACATTAGCCTTCGTTTCTCTAATTCCGAATGGAATGAATATCCTCTCTTTGCTGATACTTATCTGGGCTGGATTGAAGCTTTGCCTGAAGAAGAACAAGTGATCAACATCTTTATGGAATTGTGTGCCTTGGGCATTTATCAACCTCTTTCGTCCAATGTCTTGGACTTCATTAAGGCATTGCCCGTTGTGGCTAAGACCAAAGGTATCACTTTCTCTACGCCGACTGAAATATGTACAAAACTTCATTCTGTCGCTCCACTGGATGTGCCCGACCCGATGTCGTGGGTTGATGAAGAACGCGACGTCAGTTGCTGGTTGGGCAACGTCATGCAGCGAGAGGCTTTCAATAAACTGTATAGCGTGGCTGAGCGTGTGCGGCTGTGTGATGATCGTCGCATCAAGCAAGATTGGGACTATTTGCAGGCAAGCAATAATTTCCGTTTTATGACCACCAAGCATACGGCATTGACTATGAATCGTGGCATCTATGATTCTCCTTATGACGCATTTACCAACTATATGAACATCTTGGGTGACTTCATCCGTCGGGTCAATTCACTCTATCCGGTAGACATGGATAATGAAGAGTTGAATGCCCTTCTGACCACCATTCATAATCAGGATGAAGAAATCTCAACCTTGAAAAAAGAAACTGAAAACTTGCAGGTGAAGCTGAAGAAAGCTGAAGAAAGTGTGATTGCTGTTAAGGAAGAACTGCAAGCCGCAGAGACTCAGGCTGGAACAACTGAAAAGACCAAGAAACCACGCAAGGCTGCCACAAGTCGTAAGACGGCTAAAAAGGAATAACACAACAGAGAGAATTCATCTGAAGTGATTATTGTATAGGTAAGGAAGAGGGTGTAACGCTTAAATTAAAGGGATACACTCTCTTCTTCTTTTTTATGTAGGCGCATGCTGTTTTTTTGCCTTCCTTTCGGCCTGAGCGCGCCTTCCTTTCGGCCCGTGGACGGAAAGGTGTCCGTGGTCGGGCGGTGTTAACACTATGTCGATGCCTGCTTTAGACATTATTGGCATAGTCGGATATTGTTGTTTTTATCGCATATGACTAAGTGTGTTATCAGATTATTTTAAAAAACATATCTATGTATCCCAATCGTATATACAAATTACTGTTTCTCGTGTTTGCAATTGTTCTTTTTCCGGGAGTCATGCTTGCGGAGGATGATGAAAGACGCATCGTTAAGCGCGATTCCATTTTGAAACAAATCACAGGGGCCATTATTCCTTCCAAAGAAATATGCATCACTTCTTTTGGGGCAAAAGGTGACGGAGTGAAAGACTGTAAGTCGGCTTTTGATAAGGCCATGAAGCATGCAGCCAAGATGGGCGGGGCGCGCATCGTTGTTCCGGCAGGTGAATATCTGCTGAACGGGCCGATTCATTTTGTCAGCAATGTATGTCTGGATTTGCAGGAAGGAGCGACTTTGAAATTTTCACCCGAACCGAGCTGTTATTTGCCACTGGTGAAAACCAGCTGGGAAGGAACGTTTTTGCAGAATTACAGTCCGTTCATTTATGGCTATGGGTTGGAGAATGTATCCATCGTGGGGAAGGGAAAAATTGACGGCAATGCTGCGACGACGTTTGCCACTTGGCGTGCCAGGCAGAAAGCTGGGCAAGCTCGCAGCCGTGAGATGAACCATAATGAAACACCAGTGGAGGAGCGTAATTTTGGAGAAGGATATTGGCTCCGTCCTCATCTCATTCAGTTTTTCAACTGCAAAAACATTACTATTTCCGATGTGTTTATCACTAATGCTCCTTTTTGGTGCATCCATCTGTTGCTGTCGGAAAACATCATTTGCCGGGCCATTTGTTACGATGCCAAATTGGTCAACAATGACGGAATTGACCCTGAATATTCACGTAATGTATTGATAGAAAACATAGAATTCAACAACGGTGACGACAATGTGGCCATCAAATGCGGTCGTGACAACGATGGTTGGAACACAGCCGTTCCTTCGGAAAACATCATCATCCGCAACTGCAAGTTTAAGGGGTTGCATGGTGTGGTCTTAGGCAGTGAGATGTCGGCTGGTGTGCAAAACGTCTTCATTGAGAACTGCACCTATGCAGGCTATTGCAAGCGCGGCATCTTCATCAAGACTAATCCAGACCGTGGTGGTTTCATTCGTGACATCTATGTGAACGACTGCAAGTTTGACGAGGTGGAAGATTTGTTCTACGTCACGTCCATGTATGCAGGCGAAGGTATGGACAACCATCACTTCACGGAAGTGAAAAACATCTGTGTCGACGGGATTAAATGTCGCAAAGCGCGTGCCGCAGGACTGGTCTTACAAGGCACACAGGCCAAACCGATAGAGAATGTACGGTTTGAAAATGTTGACATCGATGAAGTGAAAATAGGCTTGAGTTTTTCAAATACCCGTAATGTGCAGGTGAACAACTGTCATTTGGGTGGATATGTGGGCGTGCCTTCCACGGCAAGCACCAAAGACAACCTCTTCAAGTGATTTTCAGTTTTCATACGGTTAAATATTGAGAATATCACTACTTTTGCAGTCAAATCATTAAATAACGAGAAGACATGAGAAAGAATTTCATCTCGGCAATTGTCGCAGGGATAGCTGTGACGTTTGCTCTTGGCGGGTGTCAGCACAAGATGACTGCCGTCTCAACGAGTTTTGATTCTGTCGTTATCAACACAAGCGAACACCTTATTCCTGATGATACACTTTCTCCCGTGTGTATACTGCATATCAATCTGAAATATGCTATTCCCGAGGATAGTGTGACTCGTCTTGTCAATGAAAGCATCGTCCGCATGGCCTTTGATTATGAAGGATTAACTCCCCGGGTTGCAGCCGATTCATTCGTAACTTCATACATCCGCAATTATCACTATGACCTTACTCCCTATTACAAGGACGATTTCCAGAAAGGCGAAGTCGGTGGTTGGTATAACTATCTGTATGAACTGAATACGGCGGTTGTGCCTTCCCGTGACAATGTTTGGGGATACCGACTGGATTTGGTTACTTATGAAGGCGGAGCTCATGGCAGTTACACGACTACTTACATGAACTTTGATAAGACAACAGGGCGTCTGCTCACGTTGGACGATGTTTTTGTGGTCGGCTATGAGGAACCTCTGACCCAAGTGCTCCTCACAACACTGCAAAACCAGCTTCGGATGCATTCTTTGGAGGAGTTGCAGGAGAATGGTTTCTTGAATTGGACAGACATGTATCCTACGAAAAACTTCTTGTTGGCACCCGATGGCGTGAGGTTTTATTATAATATCTATGAGATAGCTCCTTATGCTTGCGGGCCCACGGAGCTGCTTGTGCCGTATGGCACATTGGGTGACTTGTTTAAATCAGAGAATGCACAATAAAGGTAAGCAAGATATGGACATCATTTTAAAATATTTCTCGGAACTCACCGATCGGCAGAAAGAACAGTTCGGAGCACTTTATGACTTATATTCAGACTGGAATGCCAAGATAAACGTTATTTCGCGTAAGGATATCGGAAATCTTTACGAGCACCATGTGCTCCACTCGTTGGCCATAGCCAAGATGATACATTTCCGTCCGGGCACGCGAGTGATGGACTTGGGCACAGGTGGGGGCTTCCCTGGCATACCGTTGGCCATTATGTTTCCTGAGTGCCACTTCCATCTGGTGGACAGTATCGGTAAGAAAATCAAGGTTGCGACAGAAGTTGCCTCTGCCGTCGGACTGGAAAATGTGACCTTCCGGCATGGTCGTGCCGAGGAAGAAAAGAAACTTTTCGACTTTGTCGTCAGCCGGGCTGTCATGCCATTGGCCGATTTGCTGAAGATTGTGAAGAAAAACATTGGCAAGGAGCAGAAGAATGCCTATCCCAACGGACTCATCTGTTTGAAGGGAGGTGAGCTGCAACACGAGGTGATGCCTTTCAAGAACAAGGCGGAAGTGACAGAGTTGAGCGTTTGGTTTGGAGAGGAATACTTTAAGACGAAGAAAGTTGTCTATGTGTCGGTTTAAACGATAAGTGAGGATTATGTTACACATTAAAACATTTGAGTTCAATATGCTTCCGGTCAACACCTATGTGGTGTGGGACGAGACTAAGGAAGCTGTGGTCATTGACTGTGGTTGCTATTACGAGGCAGAACAGGAGGAGTTTGCACGTTTCATTCAAGACAACGGATTGACCATCGTCCGCCTGGTAGATACTCATCTTCATTTCGACCATATATTCGGCAATCCCTTTATGTGGCGCACGTTCGGCATCAAGGCAGAGGCACATGAGGCCGATTTGCCGTGGCTCAATCAGGTGACGGAGCGCATCCATGCCTTTGGCATCCGCGATTGTGATGCACCTGTGCCACTCAAAAACCATCTGGACGAGGGCGGTATCATCGCATTCGGGCATCATGCGTTCACAATTCTTCACGTGCCTGGGCACTCGCTGGGCTCGCTTTGTTTTTATTGCAAGGAGGAAAACGTCCTGTTCACAGGAGATGCTTTGTTCCGTTTCAGCATCGGGCGCACAGACTTGGGGGGCGGAGGTGAAGAAATGCTTGTCCGGAACATCCGCGAGAAGTTGCTGGTGTTGCCAGAAGAGACCAAGATTTATCCGGGGCATGGGCCTGCTTCTACCATCGGGGACGAAAAGAGGTATAACATCTATATTCGTTGACGATTATGAAGAGAGAAAAAATGTCTGAAATGACACTCTGTGTTTCAGGTAAATAAACCGGTTTATTTCGCTTGCTGCAACACGTAAGGAATGGACTGTGCCAATGGTCAACTGTTATTTTTGATGTTTTTTCTATATTTTGTAAAAAAATAAGAGGGGGGGGGGATTTTTTGGATATCTTTGCGTCCGTAAATTCAAACACAATTTTAAACGATGAAAACATTTCTGCTTGCGCTGTTCATAAGCGGCATTCTGCCTGTCTGCATATCGGCACAGGTCATCAGTGGGAAACTGACGGATGAAAATAACCAACCGTTGCCCTATGCCAACGTGGTGTTGCTGTCACTGCCCGATTCGGTTTACGTGTCGGGCATAATGAGTGGTGAGGACGGCACGTTCCGTCTGCCGAATCCTACGGGAACGGAACATCTGCTACGCATCACTATGGTGGGCTATACGACTATATATAACAGGTGTAGTGATGGAGATGTCGGTGTAGTGCAGATGCAGCCCGATACGCATCTGCTGGGCGAAGTGGTGGTGGAGGGAGACCTCCCCGTCACGCGGATGGAAGACGATGCATTGGTGACCAACATCCAAGGGACCGTACTCTCTAAAGTCGGGACTGCGGAAGACGTGCTGACACGCATCCCCGGCCTGCAGAAGAAGACAGACGGGACAGACGAGTTCGAGGTTTTAGGCAAGGGGACACCCCTCATCTACATCAACGGTCGCAAGGTGCGTGATGTCATCGAACTGAACCAACTCTCGTCCGAAGATATCAAGAGCGTGGAGGTGGTGCATAATCCCGATGCCCGTTATGATGCCACGGTGAGGGCAGTGGTGCGCATCCGCACGGTGAAGCGTCAGGGCGACGGCTTCAGCTTCAGCCTGCGCAGCAGCTATGACCAGTCTGTCAACTCCGACTTTGTGGAACAGGCCGATGTGAACTATCGGCACAACAGTCTCGATATTTTCGGGATGATACGCTTCGACAAGTACATCCGCCGCCGGAAGAACATGATAGAGCAGGCTACATATGCCGACACCCTTTGGACACAAAGCAACTACATGCAGACAGACGACAATGTGCGCCAGCTGAATGGACGCATCGGCTTCAACTACGACTTC
>CAZOKL010000007.1:0-38110 GCA_964580305.1 uncultured Bacteroides sp. | reverse complement strand
GTGCAGAAAGCGTTGATGAACGCACTTGCCAAACGGGCATTAGTTATCAACGGGATGTTTAGGTCGATTGCGGCACGACGGATTTTGTATCCGTTGGTCAGCTCGCCTGCCGTGAGATTTTTCGGGATGTTCACTACCATATCAATTTCTCGATTGTGAAGCATCTCAAGTGCCTGCGGTTTCGCATCAGGTTCACTTGGCCAATGCACCAATGTGTTTTCAATGCCGTTGTCCGTCAGGAATCGTGAAGAGCCTCCCGTGGCATAAATGTTATAGCCTTTCTTCTTGAGCATACGGGCGGCATCAAGCATGTCAACCTTTTGCTTGGCTGTGCCGGTAGATAGCAAAATGTTCTTGGCCGGAATACGTTGCCCCACAGAAAGCATGGCTGTCAGCACGGCTGTGCCGGTGTCGTCGCCCAAACAACCGACTTCTCCAGTGGATGCCATGTCGACGCCCAACACGGGGTCGGCTTTCTGCAAGCGGTTGAACGAGAACTGTGAAGCCTTGATGCCGACATAATCAAGGTCAAAAAGACTCTTTTCGGGTTTCTCAACAGGCAGTCCCAGCATGACACGTGTTGCCAGTTCGATGAGGTTTATCTTGAGTACCTTGCTGACAAAAGGGAAACTACGTGAAGCACGCAGGTTGCACTCGATGACCTTGATGTCATTTTCACGTGCGAGGAACTGAATGTTGAAAGGTCCTGAGATGTGGAGTTCTCTGGCAATCTGGCGAGAGATGCGCTTGATTCGGCGTACTGTCTCTACATAAAGTTTTTGGGGCGGGAACTGGATGGTGGCATCACCTGAGTGCACACCGGCATACTCAATGTGTTCACTGATGGCATAAGCAATGATTTCTCCATCTTTGGCCACGGCATCCATTTCCACTTCCTTGGCATGTTCGATAAAAGAACTCACCACCACGGGATGTTTCTTAGACACATTAGCGGCCAACTGAAGGAATCGTTCCAACTCTTCTTGATTGGAACACACGTTCATGGCTGCGCCTGAGAGCACATATGACGGACGTACCAATACGGGGAAGCCTACTTTGGCAATGAAAGCATTGATGTCTTCCATCGAAGTTAAAGCACTCCATTCTGGTTGGTCCACTCCAATACGGTCGAGCATAGCAGAGAACTTGTCACGATCCTCCGCATTGTCGATGCTTGTTGCCGACGTACCCAGGATATTCACCTTTTCACCGTCAAGACGCATGGCAAGGTTATTGGGGATTTGCCCGCCTGTAGAAACGATGACACCATGCGGATTTTCCAGTTCGATGATGTCCATTACACGTTCGAATGTCAACTCATCAAAGTAAAGACGGTCGCACATATCATAGTCAGTCGAGACAGTTTCAGGATTGTAGTTTATCATCACACTACGGTAGCCTTCCTTGCGGATTGTGTTCAAGGCTTGTACGCCACACCAATCGAATTCAACAGACGAGCCGATGCGGTAAGCGCCTGAACCTAGTACGATGATGGAGCGACGGTCACCCAAATAGTGCACATCGTTGGCTACGCCACTATATGTCAAATAGAGGTAATTGGTTTGTGCTGGATATTCGGCTGCCAGCGTGTCTATCTGTTTCACTACAGGCACGACACCCAAGTTCTTGCGGTAGGCACGTACTTTTTTGATAGCTTGCTCGATATCCATGTCCTTCTCCAGTCCGACAGCGCGTCCGATCTGGAAGTCGGAAAAACCTTGTATTTTGGCCTTGCGAAGCAGTGTTGCATCCAGCTTCTCCAATCCGTCAAGGGTATGTAGCTCTTTGGACGTATTCATGATATTCATCAACTTCTGCAAAAACCATTTGTCAATTTTCGTCAGTTCATGGATTTGCTCGATAGTGTAGCCGGCACGCATGGCCTTGCTTATGACGAAAATACGTTTGTCAGTCGGTTCACGCAAGGCCTTATCGACATCGGGGATGACGAGTTCTTTGTTTTCCACAAAACCGTGCATTCCTTGTCCTATCATACGCAGGCCTTTCTGAATGGCTTCCTCAAATGTGCGGCCGATGGCCATTACTTCACCCACAGACTTCATAGATGAACCCAACTCACGATCCACACCGCGGAACTTACCCAAGTCCCAACGAGGAATTTTGCAGACCACATAGTCCAATGCCGGCTCAAAGAAAGCAGAGGTTGTTTTTGTCACGGAGTTCTTCAGGTCAAACAAGCCATATCCCAATCCCAGTTTGGCTGCCACGAAAGCCAATGGATATCCCGTAGCCTTGGAAGCCAAAGCCGACGAACGGCTCAAACGGGCATTTACTTCGATGACACGATAGTCTTCCGAACTCGGATCAAAAGCATATTGTACGTTACATTCACCCACAATACCGATGTGACGGATGATGCGAATGGCCAGCTCACGCAGTTTATGATATTCTTTATTGGTCAATGTCTGCGAAGGAGCAATGACAATGGATTCACCTGTATGGATACCCAGCGGGTCAAAGTTTTCCATGTTACAAACGGTGATGCAGTTGTCATATTGATCGCGCACCACTTCGTATTCAATTTCTTTCCATCCGCGAAGCGACTTCTCAACAAGCACCTGCGGTGAAAATGAGAATGCTTTTTCCACCAATATATTCAGCTCCTCTTCATTATCACAGAAACCGGAGCCTAAGCCTCCGAGGGCATATGCAGCACGTACAATAACCGGATAGCCTACTTCGCGTGCGGCACGGCGAGCGTCTTCGGCGTTCTCCACGGCTTCGCTCTTGATAGTTTTCACCTGAATTTCGTCAAGCTTCTTTACGAAAAGTTCGCGGTCTTCCGTATCAATGATGGCTTGCACGGGCGTACCCAATACGCATACATTGTATTTCTCTAACACGCCGCTCTTAAAAAGCTCCACTCCGCAGTTTAATGCTGTCTGTCCGCCAAATGAGAGTAAGATGCCGTCGGGTCTTTCTTTCTCGATGACTTTCTCCACGAAAAAAGGAGTTACAGGCAAAAAATAAATTTGGTCTGCCACACCTTCACTGGTTTGTACAGTAGCTATATTCGGGTTAATGAGCACTGTGTAGATGCCCTCTTCTTTTAAAGCCTTCAGCGCTTGTGAACCTGAATAATCGAATTCACCGGCTTCACCAATCTTCAGTGCACCCGAACCTAACAATAATACTTTCTTTATATTTTCTTTCATGTCGTTTCTGATTAAAGGAGTTTCACAAAATCATCGAAAAGGAACTCAGTGTCTGTTGGCCCGCTGGCAGCTTCCGGGTGGAACTGTGCCGAGAACCACGGTTTGGACTTGTGGCGGATGCCTTCATTAGAGCCATCGTTCATGTTAATGAAGAGCGGTTCCCAATCAACTCCCAACGTCGCGTTGTCCACCGCATAACCATGGTTCTGACTCGTGATGAAACACTGATTCGTCCCTACTTTGCGTACCGGTTGGTTGTGGCTTCGATGACCGTATTTTAATTTATAGATTTTAGCTCCTCCGGCCTTAGAGAGTAATTGATTGCCCATGCATATACCAAAGATAGGCTTGTCGGACAAGTTCATTGCTTTACGAATGTTTTGCACAGCCTCGTCACACGTGTCCGGATCACCCGGTCCGTTTGAAATGAAAAGTCCATCATAGTCCAGCGAAGTGAAATCATAGTTCCAAGGCACACGGATGACTTCCACGTCACGTTTGAGAAGACAGCGGATGATATTTGCTTTCACACCACAGTCCACTAATACAACTTTCTTCTTGTCTGCACCTTCATTATAGCGAATGATTTTCTTGCATGAAACCTTGTCCACATAGTTGACACCGCTGTATTGTGCTTCAGGGACATTCTCTGGTTCGTCATCGAATACGATGCGCCCCATCATCACTCCATGCTCACGAAGAACCTTGGTCAATTCACGCGTGTCCACCCCAGTAATGCCGGGAATCTGTTCGCGTTTCAACCAATCAGCCAGACTTTCAACGGCATTCCAATGGCTGTATTCATAGCTGTAATCACTTACGATTATGGCGTCTGCATGAATCTTCTCGCTCTCCATAAAGGTCGGCAAACCATTGGATTCGAAAGTAAAGGGGGGCACTCCATAGTTTCCCACCAAAGGATAAGTCAGCGTCATTAACTGCCCTGCATACGAGGGATCAGTAAGACTTTCCGGGTATCCCGTCATGGCTGTGTTGAAAACGACTTCACCAGCAACAGGCTTCTCATAACCGAATGATGTGCCGTGGAAACATGTTCCATCATCGAGGACTAGTGTTACATTTCTCATTTCAGATATATGTTATTATTCTTGTTTAGAATTGGAATACTTTTTCTATATAATTAATGAACGCCTGATTGACCTGACGTACGCCTCCGGGCGTCGGATAGTCTCCGCTGAAATACCAATCACCATTATGGTCGGGACAGGCCTTATGCAATCCTTCTATGGTTTGATAGACAATCTCCACCTTAGCTTGAATGGCTTCACCTTCGGTCAGCATTTCGACCATCTTGGTTGAAATCTCATCATCGGTAAAGGGTTCGTAGATATCTTTCACATAGTTCACCATTTTCTCCTTCAGCAGACGTTCCTGTGCTTTCGACTTATTGTAAGCGCGTTCGATGACGTCGCGCATATCACGCTCCTCAAGCAAGGCGATAGCTGCTCGGAAGGCGATAAACTCACCCATCTTGGCCATGTCGATTCCGTAATAGTCCGGATAGCGCACTTGGGGTGATGATGACACGATGACAATCTTTTTCGGATGCAGGCGGTCAAGAATCTTGATGATGCTTTGTTTCAACGTTGTCCCACGCACAATGCTGTCATCAATGATCACCAGATTATCTTGATAGGGGACCAAACTGCCATAGGTAATGTCATAAACGTGAGCAGCTAAATCATTGCGGCTATTGCCTTCGGCTATAAAGGTACGCAATTTTATGTCTTTTATTGCAACTTTTTCGCTACGAATTCGCATAGAAAGTATGCGGTTGAGTTCACTGCGCGTCGGTTTGTGCCCCAAGGCCTCGATTTTCTTTATCTTTAAGTGATTCAAATATGTATCAAAACCATCGAGCATGCCAAAGAATGCCACTTCGGCTGTGTTTGGAATATAAGAAAACACTGTGTGCTCCACATCGTAGTCAATCGCTTTCAATATCGGATCAACAAGAAGGCGTCCCAACTCCTTACGCTCATTGTAGATGTCCTTGTCGCTGCCTCGACTGAAATAGATGCGCTCGAATGTACATTTCCTCACATCTTTCGATTCGTTAATCTGCTCCAAGCGCATCTCACCTTTTTTATTGATTAAGACAGCCTGTCCAGGAAGCAATTCGTGTACATTGTCGGCAGAGACATTTAAGGCTGTCTGGATGACAGGACGTTCAGAAGTCAATACGATGATCTCATCATCCTTGTACCAGAAAGCAGGACGGATGCCCCAAGGGTCGCGCATGGCGAACGACTCTCCGCTGCCGGTCAATCCGCATATGACATAACCACCATCCCAATCTTTGCTAGACGAACGAATCACATTGGTCAAGTCAATATTGTCTTCAATGGCTTCCGTAAGTTCCAAACCTGACAAACCTTCAGCTTGGTAGTGTTGATAAAGACGCTCCACTTCCCGATCCAGACGGTGTCCGACTTGTTCCAGCATAATGTAAGTGTCGGAGTAAATCCGCGGATGCTGGCCTTCTGCTGTGATTTTAGCAAACACTTCATCCACATTAGTCAAGTTGAAGTTGCCACACAGTGCCAAGTTCTTCACCCGCCAGTTATTGCGTCGCAAGAACGGATGGACATAAGAAAGACCACTCTTTCCGGTAGTTGAATACCTCAAGTGGCCCATATAGGTTTCCCCTGCAAACGGCACATAGCGCTGGGCATATTCAGCATCACGTAGCTGGTCAGGAGTCAAGTCCCTTAATTGTTTTTGAATTGTTCCAAATATCTCAGTGATGGCTCCCGTGCCCAAGGCTCGTTCACGAAACATGTATTCCTCACCCGGCTCGGCTTTCTGTTTCACACATGCCATGCCAGCACCTTCCTGCCCGCGGTTGTGCTGTTTTTCCATCATCAGATAGAGCTTATTTAAGCCAAACATCCAAGTGCCATACTTCTCCTGATAGTAACTCAAAGGCTTGAGTAAACGTATCATGACGACTCCACATTCGTGCTTCAGTTGTTCCATTTAACTAAATATATCTTGGTTATTCTACTGTTACCGATTTGGCCAGATTTCGAGGTTGGTCCACGTCCTTGCCTTTGCACACGGCGATGTGGTAGGCCAGCAATTGCAGGGGGATGGTAGTGATCAACGGCTCCAGACACTCGATAATTTTGGGGATTTCAATGCAATCATCAGCGATGGACACAATCTCGGTGTCACCTTCCGACACCAGCGCAATGACCTTGCCCTTTCGTGCTTTGATTTCTTGAATATTACTTATGATTTTCTCATACATGGCATTCTTGGTGGCCACCACTACAACAGGCATCTCCGTGTCAATAAGCGCAATAGGCCCGTGCTTCATTTCCGCAGCCGGATATCCTTCAGCATGGATGTAGGAGATTTCCTTCAATTTCAAAGCTCCTTCCAACGCCACGGGATAGTTATAACCACGACCCAGATAAAGGAAATTGTGGGCATAAGTGAAGATGCGCGACAACTCGGATATGGGCTGATTCTTGGCCAGGACCTGCTTCATCTTAGCCGGCACCAGATTCAGTTCCTGAACGATTTCCAAGAATTCCTTGTTGCTGATGGTCTTTTTTTCTTTGGCTAAAGACAAAGCCAGCATAGTGAGCACGGTCACCTGTCCGGTGAAGGCTTTGGTTGATGCGACACCAATCTCTGGGCCTACGTGGATATAAGAGCCCGTGTGCGTGGCGCGGGCAATGGACGATCCCACCACATTACATATACCATATATAAATGCACCGTGCTCTTTGGCCAACATAACAGCAGCCAGTGTGTCGGCCGTTTCTCCTGATTGAGAAATGGCAATCACTACGTCATTCGACGAAATCACCGGATTCCGATAACGGAATTCTGAGGCATACTCCACCTCCACAGGGATGCGGCAGAGGCTTTCGATGAGTTGCTTGCCAATCAAGCCGGCATGCCACGACGTGCCGCAGGCGACAATGATAAAACGGCGGGCATTGAGCAACTTGTCCTTGTGATCAATCACAGCCGACAGTGCTACGTTGGTCGACTCCACATTCACTCTGCCACGCATACAGTCATTGATGCAGTCGGGCTGTTCGAATATCTCCTTTAGCATGAAATGCGGATAACCGCCCTTCTCCAACTGTCCCAGATTCATTTCGATGGTCTGTATTTCTGGATTCATCTTTACATTCTCCAGATTAACCACTTTCAGTTCTTGTCCGCGACGGATGACGGCAATTTCATTGTCTTCCAGATAAACCACCTTGTCCGTGTATTCGACAATGGGTGTAGCGTCTGACCCCATGAAAAACTCATCGTTATCGTCACCGATACCTACCACTAGCGGACTGCTCTTGCGTGCGACGAGGATGGTGTCGGGTTGACGCTTGTCAAGCAAGGCGATGGCATACGCACCAATCACCTCATGAAGGGCCAGTTGCAGAGCTGTCAGCAAATCCAGATTGTTTGAAAGTTGCACATACTCGATGAGTTGCACCAGCACTTCAGTGTCTGTATTACTACGAAAGGTGATACCTTTCTGCTGAAGCCGTTCCTTCAGAGTTGCATAATTTTCGATGATTCCATTATGAATAAGAGCCAAATTGCCTGAAGAGGAGTAATGAGGATGAGCATTGACCTGAGAAGGCTCTCCGTGAGTCGCCCAGCGTGTGTGGGCTATTCCTATGTTTCCGGAAATGTCTTTATCTTCAACAAAATGTTCCAAATCAAAAACTCGCCCTTTGGTCTTATATATATTTAATTGGTCTCGTTGATTGATTAATGCTATCCCCGCGCTGTCATAACCTCTGTATTCCAGTCGTTTCAGACCTTTCACAAGGACAGGGTAAGCATCTCTCTTACCGATATAGCCTACGATTCCACACATGACTTGATGTTATTCTTTAATATTTGCGCAAAGATACAATATTCCGATTTATTTTCGACAAAAGACACCCTATAAAATACGCATATTGCTCATCTTTCCACACAAAAATCCGCTTTTCCTTCTACCTGCCCAAGACGACAGGTGTATGTTTCCAAATAAATAAATCAAAGGGTATTCTAGTCGGATGGATGGTTGGCGGTAAGCTTTTTCGGTGCATTCATGCGATGTGCACCCATGTCGCCGGTATTCTGGAGTTGGCTCCACAATGTCTTCCGGCACACACGGGTAGTATCAATGATTTTCTAAGGCTGGCCTTCTTTGTACCATTGTTTATGGTCAATGGTAAGGTGTTTTGGATAGAGAAAGTCTGCTAGGTGATTCTTTACGGTACCATCGAGACGGACAAGAGGTCATAGACCATCTGTGACACAGTGGAGATGATGGCTGCGTTTACAGAATCGTTTTCCATCGAATTGTTCACAAGCACAGTGATGTAGTAGCGCTGACCATCGGGCATGACAACAAATCCTGCGTCGTTGTCTGCCAGCTTCATACCGTTAGCTGTCCGGTCGGATGAACCAGTCTTGTGCCCGAACATCTGATGACGTTTACCAGGGATTCCTGCCCGCAGTTTGTTGTTGCCTGTCGAGGTGGCCATCAGTGTCCGGAACAGGAAGTTGTGGTGATCCGTACTGAGCGTGTCTCTTTGCAGGAAACGTTGGAACATTTGCGATACGGCCAAGGCTGTAGCATTGTTGTCAAGTGCTTTGGATGGTTGTCGATGCATGTCGTCTTCTGTAGCTGACAGGCTGATGTCTGTGATGCCCAGGTCGTGGATGTAGCGTTCGACGGCTTTCGGACCTCCGGCATACTTCAGAAGTATGTCACAAGCATTGTTGTCACTCAGCGCGACACTATAGAATAGGAGGGAATCCATTCTCACGTCGGCGGTGCGGTCGGGATGTGACGTGCAGAGCGGACTGTATGTACCAGTCTTTAAGTCGTCTGGTGTCAGACTGAACACAGTGTCAAGCGGTGTGCCGTGCTGTTCCATGCGGTGGAGCACTGCCCACGCCACCGGAAACTTGAATACACTCATCAACGGCAGGCGCAGTGTGTCGTTGGAGGCAACCATAGTGCATGTGTCGGTCAACACAGAGATGCTCACTGTTGCTTGTTTGTCTTTCAGATAGTTCTTAATGCCTTTTTGCAGACCGGCCGCTCTGTCGCCAGGCTTGTCTTGGCAAGCCGGGCAAAGCAGCAGGAGCAGTAGGAGGGGTAAACAATAGTAAAACTGTTTCATTCGGTAAAAACGTGATTATGTGAGGAAAACTTTATTTGTTTTTCTTAAAGATGTTCAGCACTTTGTTGACCACATTCTTCTTCTCGCCGTCTGTGCTGGTTGAGTCTTCATCTCCGAGTTTGTTCGTCAGTTTGTCCAAGACTTTTTCTCCGGCAGTTTTCAAGGCTTGGCTGGCCATGCTCGTTGCGTCCACTTTCACGCTGGGCGATGTGAATGTTCCTCCAATCTTCAGGTCGAATGTCGTGTATTCGGCTATCTTGCCGGCCGATTCCGGCAGTTGGAGTTTGCCGGAGTAGTCGATGGTTTGATCCAGGCCAGTCGTTCCTGACAGGTTCAGTGTGTAGTCACCCAGCTTGAGGTCGAAAGGCTCAGTCTCAATGCGCCCTTCTTTGATGGTGAAGTTGAGGCTCATGTCTTTTGCACTCAGGTTCTTCAATTCAGGCTTGTTGACGGCATCGGCAATTTTATCAATGGCGGCCACTCCGCTCAAGCTCAAATTACGAGTGGACAGGCTGCCGTTACCTTCCATTGTCGACAGGACGGGACTCATCGTCTGGTCGAGTTGGGTGTCGATATTGATCTGGCCGGAGTAGGTTCCTTTGAGATTTGCGAAGATGGGGGCAAGCTGTTGCACCATGTCAAGTTCCGTGTAAGTCTCGGCAAAACTCAAGTCTGTTACCTTCAGGCCTGCGTCAAACGTGGGTGTGCTCGGGTCAGTCGTTGAGTAGCTGCCATTGAGCACGACACTGCCTCCCATTGTGCCGAGCGACAGGTTTTGCATGTCGACTTTACCGTTGCGAACTGTCAGTTTGCCATTGACATCATTGAATGTCATGGCATTAAACAGCACTTCTTTCAGATTGGCCTGCATGGTGAAGTCTATGTTTTTAGGGATGATGAGTAGTGAACTTGCTTCCGTCGTCTGAGTTGCAGTGTCGGTCACGGTTGTCGCTGTCGTGTCAGTCGACAAGAAGTCGTTTACATTCATGTGGTTGGACTTGACGTTGAGCGTGCCTCGCAAGGTAGAGCCTTTTAAGACATATCCCATGTAGTTCTCGAAGCGGCTGTCAGCAGTCACATCGTTTTGACCGATGTTGACAGTCGTTTCACTCAGTTGGAGATATTGCGATGTGAAGGTGAGCAGAGACTTCTGAATGTTGATGTCGGGCAGGTCGGTCAACTTCAGTTTCATGTCATTCAGAGCGATGCTGCCTCCTGCATTCACATTATTATATTGTTCGTTTTCGATGTAGGAGAGGCGTCCGGCTACGTTCATGTCAGCTTGCACGATGCCGTTCAGTTCCATGTCTTCCAGAGGATAGACATCTTTGATTTTGCCCAAGTCGAGTGTACCTTTGGCCGTGAGAGCGAAATCGGGGTCGCTGATGGGAGTCTTGACGGCCGCTGTCAGAGAGAACGGATTGTTGGCCAGTTGGAATGAGAACGGCTGGATGGTCACTGTCGTGCTGTCGAGTGGGCCTCCGGGATTCTCTACACATGCCTCTATGTTGATTTGGTCAACTCCTGCAGACAGAGACGGATATTGGAACATACCGTCCTTCACGGTGAGGTCGGCTTTGAAGGCTGGCACGTTGTCGCCTTGAAGAGAACCTTTGGCATAGGCCGAGAGTGTGGCCGCGCCGTCAGTCTTCAGCTTGTCGAAGTCCTTGGCGTAGATGGCAGGAACGAGTGAAAGCACTTCCTTGAATCCGATGTCATTGGTTTGCAGTGTGATGTCCATGTCTGTCTTGTCATCGGCCAGTTGCACCCATCCGTTGAGGTTTGCTTCGATAGCGTTCAGAGTGAGGGTGTTGTCCTTCAGCTCATAGCGTCCGTTGGCGAAGTCGGCGTCCACATCAACTTTGGCCGTGATGCACGCCTTGTTCAAGAAAGGCACTCCGGCAGTGCGAAAGGTCACACCATCAGTTTCTGCTTTGAGCTGGAGAGTCGAGCGTTCGCTTGAGAAGTCCCCCCGGCAGGTCAGTGCCAGACCGTTCACCTCTGCATACATGTCTCCCTGGCGGTCGTCATAAATGAGATTAACACCGTCGAGTTTCACACGTTTGAGTTTGATGCGGAAATTGCTGCTTTCCTCATCGGCAACGATTGTATCCGTTGCCGTTGAGTCGGTTTTCATGATGTCCCAGTTGGTACGTCCGTCTTCCAGCACGATGGCGTGCAGGCGTGTGTCGTCAATGTAGATGCGTGAGATGTCATAACCGCTGTTGCCGAAAAGCGAGAACAGGTTGACTGTGGCTGTCAACTCGCCGGCCTGCACAAGGGTATCGTTGGCAAAGTCACCTTCCCCTTTCAACCAAAAGTCTTCCAGTGAAAGGGAGGCTTTGGGAAAGTGTCGAATGAGGCTGATGTCAAGCGAGGCAAAGTCAAACTCGGCATTCAGCATTTTGTTTCCTTCTGTTTTTACAAGTTCTGCGATTTTGCCGCGGAACATGAGTGGCAGTGCGACAAGAAGCACTATGAATACAGCCACCACGATGGCTGCGATTTTTACGACCTTTTTCATATCGCATGATGTGTTTTGATTATAATCAATACAAACTTACGTGAAAATCCCCATCCGCGTATTCATTGATAACGCTTTTTAGCTAAAGAATGCGTGGAATTTGTTGTTGCTGTTTAAATAAAAATCAGATAATGTAAAAAAGGTGGTCGACCACGGCTTCCTTTCCGCTCTCGGCCGCCTTCCTTTCCGTCCTTGAGCGGTCTCCTTTCCGCCCGACCACCGAATAGAGGGGCAGGAAAACAGGGCTTTGAACCGCCTTTTTTCTGCCGTTCATTCCTTGCGAAGAGAGCCTATGCCGCAGCTCGCCGGACATGGAGCGTCATTTCTGTGTCAAACCGGGAAAACATCATGGCGGGGCTTTTTTTATCTCTTTTGTTGTCTTGTTGATTCATATTTTTGCGTAGTTTTGTACAAACAATCAATTAAGAACAGCTATGGAAGACTTGACTATTCTCATTGCAGTGATTGCGTTGTCTGTGTGGCCGATTGTGTGTTTTTTCTATTTCAGGAGAAAGCATAAGGTTCTGATGGAGCGATTGGCCGAGAAAGACTTGGATGATGTGAACACACAAGATCTTGTGGTGACGGTGTTGCAGGCCATCGGATGCCAACCCCAACTGAACGAAGAGAAACATATTTGCTTTAAATATCAAGGAGAAGATTTCTACATAGTTACACAGGAAGACAGCCGGTTTATAATTATCTGGAATCCTTGGTGGGGAACAATTGAACTTACCAATCAAGCCTTGCCTTATCTGAAAGAGATTGTCAATCTGGTCAATGTAGACTCTTTTGTCACTACGGTTTATACCACGGATGAAGAGCAGCACAACCTCGGCTTCCATTCAAAATGCCAACTGCTGTTCACTCCGAAAGAGGCTCCTTTGGATGAATATCTGAAAGTGATACTTGATCAGTTTTTTGCTGCGCATGATGTCATCAAGGACAACTTTAAGCAACTGAGTGCAGCTTCCACTGAGAAAGAAAAAGAAAAACGTGTCCGTGTCAAAGGATTTGCTTCTTACAAGGACAGCGGAAGCACGGTTCCACTTGATAAATAATGACGTGGATGCTTGATTGTGTCTTGGAAAGACAGATATTCTTTCCGGCCAACATTCTTTCACTAAAATATTCTCAAAAGCAGGCTGATTTAATGGCAGACAATCTCTTTATTCATATATTTGGCACAGTATTTGCTTTTTAACTTGTAACTAATAATTCATCAAAATTTATAAAGTATGGCTCCATATTGGATACTTTTTATCGCCATCGCGATTATCAGCTACTTGGTGCAGGCCAATTTGAAAGGTAAATTTGAACGCTACTCGAAGATTCCGACCGAGAATGGAATGACGGGACGCGAGATAGCCATGAAGATGCTTCATGATAACGGTATTTATGATGTGCAGGTGACTCATACACCCGGCATGCTGACCGACCACTACAATCCGGTGAACAGGACTGTAAACCTGAGCGAAGGGGTCTACAACAGCAACAGCGTGGCTGCGGCCGCCGTGGCTGCCCATGAGTGCGGACATGCCGTGCAGCATGCCCGTGCATACGCACCGTTGCGTATGCGCTCGGCTTTGGTGCCCATTGTGCAATTCTCGTCGAGCTTCGTGCCGTGGATATTGCTTATTGGCATGTTTACACTTTACACATTTCCAGGTCTGATGCTGATTGGCATCGTCCTCTTTGCCATGACCACGCTGTTCAGCTTCATAACCCTCCCGGTGGAGATTGACGCCAGTCGTCGTGCCTTGGCATGGCTGAACAATGCAGGCATTACGACGGTGCGCACACATGACAAGGCTGTAGACGCCTTGAAATCGGCAGCTTACACTTATGTAATAGCAGCACTGAGCTCGCTCGCCACGTTGCTCTATTACGTAATGATATACATGGGAGGTCGACGCGAATAAGCGCATCCGCCTTGGTGCGGGATATTAAAAGTACGGCTTTCTTTCGACACAGGGACGGGAAGTGGGCATATGAGATGATTACTGTCTGTCATTCTCATATGCCCACTTGTTTTTGTTTCTTCTTCCTTGTTTATGAGGATGAGAAGAGGATATCTTTTTTGCAGTGACACCTTTTTTACGGAAAGTGTTACAAAACGCTTGTCAGTGAGGACTTATGGCCAGCAGGCAGCCAGGTGGGCAGCCAATGTCTCTAAATAGTGACGGTCGGTGTCGTCGAATGTTGCGAGTTCACGGCTATCGATGTCGAGCACGGCGAGCACTTCGCCGCTAGTAGGCTCCGTGATAGGGACAACGATTTCGGAACGTGACAGAGAGCTGCATGCGATGTGTCCGCGAAACTGGTTGACATCGGGGACGACTAGCGTGCGTCGTTCGGCCCAAGCCGTTCCACAAACACCCCGTCCACGGTGGATACGAGTGCAGGCCAGTGGCCCTTGGAACGGTCCCAGAACAAGTTCTGTCTCACCATTGGCTGTAGGCTTCACTTCGTAGAATCCCACCCAAAAGAAGTCAAATGCCTCTTTCAAGATAGCAGCTGTGTTGGCTAGGTTGGCCGTGCGATCGGTCTCGTCTTCAATGACGGCAAATAGTTGAGGTAACACTTCTTCGTAGCGCTCTGCCTTGTCTGTAGCTGTCAATATGAGTTGTTCTGCCATGTGCTGATTGTTTATTTGGCGTATTTTTCCA
Organism: uncultured Bacteroides sp.; assembly: GCA_964580305.1. Lineage (GTDB taxonomy): Bacteria > Bacteroidota > Bacteroidia > Bacteroidales > Bacteroidaceae > Phocaeicola_A. Next base: position 23,568 of record CAZOKL010000007.1, on the reverse strand, counting down.
AGAGTTTTTCAGCATTTAGATCACCCAGTTCCTTGGCTTTCAGTAGACTCTGCTTGCCGGCTGCAGTTTGTTTGAGCTGGATTTGTCCGAAGCCGAGCATACGGTAAAGGTCAGCATTATCTGGGGCGATGGTTATACCTTTCTGGGCGGCTTCAATGGCTTTGTCAAAATGGCCGAAGCGCGTGTAGAGGGCCACTTGCTCCACGATGTAGGCCACTTGGTCGGGGGCCATTTCAACAGCTTTCTCAATGTCGTTCAGGGCTTGTTGGTAAAGGCGGCATTGCATCTCAGCCTGTTCGCGGATGTAGTAGAATTCAGCGCTGGCTTTGCCCAACACGAGGCGTTCATATTCGTTGTAATCTGTCACAGCCTCGCGCCATTTTTCTAGTGAAGCCTTCATTTGTGCGCGTTGGAATACGTAGGGTGCTGCCTTTTCCGTGAGTAACGGGCCGAAGAAGGCCACTGTGCTGTCCATCAGTGCCAATGCTTCGTTGTCGGCTCCCATCAGCTGTTTGGTGCGTGCTGCGCTGAAGAGACTTTCGGCAGAGCGCATGTCGGAGTGGTTCACATGGTCATAGCATGCATAAGCCTTTTCGTAGTCTTCTGTGCTGAAATAGAGATCGCCTTGTGTCTGCACGTAGAGAGGTAGAGGATTGATTTTGATAGCTTCTTCGATGTACTGCATGGCTTTCTCAATCGTCCATTCCGGATATTGCAGCCCGTTTGCAATGGCTTGATAGACCAGTTTGCATGCATTGTAGTAAGCATCGTCTTTATGGGTGGAGATTTCCAGCGCTTTGGCTATGTCAGCCTCGGCCAGTTTGTAATGCTCATTGTCTTTTTTATCCATATGGAATGTGGCGCGGCGCAGGTAACCTTCATGGCTAGTGGGGAACTGATGGATATAGTCGTTGATAAGGGAAAGATAATCATCGTCCGACAGTCCATTGGACATAAGGAGATACACCTGTGCGTCATCTTCCGTTTCGGGAAGTCCCTTGCGGATGCCGATTTTGTTGAGGGCATGATCCATGCGTGAAAAGGCGTTCATTGTCAGGTTAGTGGCGAAGGCTGCGTCGATAGCATAGCTGTTGACTGCATTTGCGTCGGCTGATTTCTGTATCATGCCAAGCACTTGTCCTTCAGAGTTTGTGATGGGACAGCTCACAGTCTTGTCGCTGGTCTGCAGGTGCAGGGTGTAATATTTATAGTGTCCTTCCACTTCCGTGCAAGCGTCCACTGTGCCGCGTCCTAGCGTGATGTCTTTCTGAGAGGCATAGGGCAAAAGGAAAACGGTGCTTCCCACAACAGCCGGTGTATTTGCTGGTGTGAGTATGTCGACTTTTTTGTCTGTTTGTATGCGAAATTTTACGATGTCATACATGGCGTTGGCTCCCAGGATACAGTCAACGGGATATTCCTTTCCATTCGAGTCAATGACCACAGCTCGTTGTGCTCCTTCGAAGAGGCTGTAGTCTGACACAGCCGTGCCGTTAGTATTCACAAAGAAACCGTTGCCGGTGTTCATGATGTTATTGTTTTTATCATACGTAACGATGGAGATAATGGCCTTTCGTGCCTGGTTGACCCATTTGGGAGTCTGAGCATAGGTTGTCCACACGACCAGTAAGCAAAGGACAGTAAATAGTAGCTTTTTCATAGATATAGTGTTTAGTGTTTTGACATTATTGGTGAAAAACACGTTGCTTCACGGCTTCATAAATAAGGATTCCGGCAGCGACTGATACATTAAGTGAGGCAATATTGCCGAATAATGGGATTTTCACCCATTCGTCACACAGTGACAAGTGTTCATAAGGAATGCCTTTATCTTCGGAACCCATGATGATGCACACGGGAGCTTTGTAGTTGCCCTGTGTGTAGTCATAGTCTCCTTTTTCTGTGGCAGCTATGATTTTGAATCCGCATTCTTTTAGATATTTGATGGTGGCGGTCAGACTTTGTTCCCGGCACACAGGCAGTGTATGGAGTGCTCCAGCAGATGTCTTCATGGCATCGGCATTGACGCTCACGCTGTTCTTGGCCGGCAGAATGATGGCGTCCACTCCGGCACATTCGCATGTACGGGCTATGGCACCGAAGTTACGCACGTCTGTTACTCCGTCGAGTATTACCAGTAGAGGCATTTTTCCTTCTTCAAATAAAGTGGGGACGATGTCTTCCGTCTTTTGATAGGTAACAGCTGCAATGAATGCTACTACGCCTTGGTGGTTTTTGTGGGTGATGCGGTTGATTTTCTCGACTGGGACGCGTTGCACGGGGATGAGCTTTCCCTTCAATGCGGCAAACAGTTCTTTGGACAAATCGCTTTGGATATCGCGTTTAACCAATATCTTATCGATGTCTTTACCGGCTTCGATGGCTTCGATCACAGCTCTTACGCCGAATATCATATCGCTTTTTTCTTGTATCATATATATTTTTCTTGTTCGTTCGTGAAGTGTCAGTCGTTATGTTGCAGCAAGGCTTTTGCATTATTAATGGCAGCTTCTGTCAGTGTGGCTCCGCTCAACATGTGTGCAATTTCCTCAACCCGTTCTTCGGGTGTCAGTTGGCGGATGTGGCTGGTTGTGCCATGTTCATCGTCTTGTTTGTAGACTCGATAGTGATGGCTTCCCATTGCTGCTATCTGGGGCAGGTGAGTGATGCTGATGACCTGTCGTTTTCGATTGCCCATCTCTTGCATGATATGTGCCATGCGTTCGGCTATCTGCCCGGACACACCAGTATCGATTTCGTCGAAGATGATGGTCGGCAGCTTGACAGCTCCGGCAATCATGGCTTTGATGGAGAGCATAACGCGGGCGATTTCACCTCCCGAAGCTACGGAAACCACATCCTGCAGCACACCGTTCTTGTTGGCCGAGAAGAGAAAGTTCACGCAGTCAGTGCCGTTGTCGTCTGGCTCTTTGCGTGGTGTCAGTTTTACGATAAATTTCACATTGGGGATACCTAAAGGAATAAGGTAACTTTTCATTTGTTGTTCGATTTTTCGTGCCGCTTCTGTACGGACAGCCGTTAATTCTTTAGCCACCTCAAGGACTTGTGCGAGGTCTTTGTCTTTTTGAACTGTGAGTTCGGCTATACAGTCTTCTGCTGAAGTGATGGCATTGAGTTTTTCTTGATATGCCTGTTCGATGGCCATCAATTCGCTGACAGTGTTCACGTGATGCTTCTGCTGGAGGGAGTAGAGTTGGTTGAGGCGTTCGTTCACGAAGTCCAGTCGTTGAGGATTGAACTCCACTTCCTCACTTTGATAGCTTATTTCGTGTTCGATGTCTTTTATCTCGATATAACAACTGTTGAGCCGTTCGGCCAGCTCCCCCGTTGAGGGGTAGATGGATTTTAAGTCATGCAGGCGGTTTTGCACCTCTTTCAGACCGGACAGTATGCCACCTTCATCACCAGTCAGTATGTTGTCAATTTTGTAGAGTCTGGTTTTGATTTCTTCCGCATGGTTTAGCAGTTCCATTTCTTGTTCCAGCTCCTCTTGTTCACCTTCTTTCAAGTTCGTTTCGGCGAATTGTTCCAGTTGAAAGCGGATGTAGTCTTCGTCTGCTTTGTTTTTTTCAGCAGTTTCGATAGCTTCAGCCAAAGCCTTGCTACTGGCTTTGTATTTCGTGAAAAGTTGTTTGTATTTCGATAGTAAAGTCGTGTCTTGAGCGATGATGTCAACCACATTTAATTGGAAACCTTCACTGTTGAGCAACAGGTTCTGATGCTGAGAATGAATATCAATGAGCATTTCGCCCAGTTCTTTCATTTGGCTGAGTGATGAAGGAGTGTCATTGATGAACGCACGACTCTTGCCCGATGCCATAATCTCACGCCGCAGGATGCATTCAGGTTCATACGTCAAATCGTTGCGTTCGAAAAAGTCTTCCATGTTATAGTTGTCAATCTGGAAATGAGCTTCAATAATGCAGCGTGAAGCTCCTTTTTTGATGGCTTTCGTGTCAGCACGCTGTCCGAGCAATAGTCCAATAGCTCCCAAGATGATGGATTTTCCTGCACCGGTTTCTCCCGTGATGACAGAGAAACCGGCGTGAAAACGGATATCCAATGTATCGATTAACGCATAGTTTTGGATGAATAATGATTGTAGCATATTCTTTTTACTGTTGTGAAACAAATTCCAAGCATAGGCGGTTTATGATGTCAATAGCCACTTTTTTCTTATTCTTTAAAGGATATGGTGTGATTCCAAGTCTGTCGATGATGGTGATTTTGTTGGTGTCATGCTGGAATCCTGCTCCCGCATCGCGAAGTGAGTTGAGTACGATGAAGTCCAGATTTTTTCGTTGCAACTTGTCTTGTGCATGCATCACTTCGTTGTCTGTCTCTAAGGAGAAGCCCACCAAAACTTGTTTGGCTGTTTTGGTAGCTCCCAGTGCGGCAGCAATGTCCCGCGTCGGTTTTAGGTGTAAGACGAGGTCTTCTTTTTCACGTTTGATTTTGTGGCCTGTCGTGTGTGCTGGAGTGAAGTCGGCGACAGCTGCGCAGAGGATTGCTGCGTCTGCTGTGGTAAATTCTGACGTTGCTGCACGAAACATCTCTTCAGCGCTTTCCACCTTTACCATCTGTATGTTTGGATGTGTGGCCTTTAGATTGACCGGACCACTAATCAGGGTCACATCAGCTCCGCGGGCAGCGCACTCTTCAGCTAAGGCATATCCCATTTTCCCTGAAGAATAGTTGCCAATGAAGCGCACAGGGTCGATCTTTTCATACGTAGGCCCGGCCGTGATTATTATTTTTTTTTTTGCTAGTTCTTCTTTCTTGGCAAAGAAATCTTCCAGCACGCAGACGATGTTGTCCGGCTCTTCCATGCGTCCTTTTCCGACTAAATGGCTGGCAAGTTCGCCCTCGCCCGGTTCGATGATGTGATTGCCATAGGCACGCAGGGTGTCCATGTTCTTTTGGGTGGCAGGATGAGCGAACATGTCAAGATCCATGGCCGGAGCGATGAATACAGGTGCTTTCATCGAGAGATAGGTGGTCACGAGCATATTGTCGGCAATGCCGTTGGCCATCTTCCCTATGGTGGAAGCCGTCGCTGGGGCGATGACCATAGCATCAGCCCATAGTCCGAGGTCGACATGGCTGTGCCATGTGCCGTCACGCTGGGCAAAAAACTCGCTGATGACTGGTTTGCTCGTCAGCGCTGAGAGTGTGATAGGCGTGATGAACTCTTTTCCTGCCGGTGTGATGACTACCTGCACTTCCGCACCTTTCTTGATGAGAGCGCGGATAAGGTAGGCCGCTTTATAGGCAGCAATGCTTCCGGTGATGCCTAATACGATTTTCTTTCCTTGTAGCATGTTCCGAATGTTATTATTTGCTTGCTTCGCGGATTCTGATTTTGGTCAACATCTGTTTGGTGTTGAGCGTAAAGTCACCTTGCAGAATCCAACTGTAATAGCCTGGGTCTTTGCGCAGCACTTCGGCCACGGGCATTCCTTTGTACTTGCCGAAATTGAAAATTTCGACTCCCTTGTCGTCGTACACCATGCGGCCAGCGAAGTCCACATTGCGGTTGAAACTGGAGTATTCGGACAGAAAGCCTATGTCGTTTTTCAGTACTTCTGGATAGCGATCCAGTTGTGCCTGGAGCACTTCATAGGTGGCGCGTGTGTCAGCTTCTGCCGTATGGGCGTCTTCCAGATTCTTATGGCAATAGAATTTGTAGGCTGCCGATAGTGTGCGTTGTTCTAATTTGTGGTAGATGACTTGCACGTCGACGAACTTGCGACGGTTCAAATCAATGTCGACTCCGGCACGGAGGAATTCTTCCGCCAGCACCGGGATGTCAAATCGGTTTGAATTGAATCCTCCTAAGTCACACCCCAGGAAGTCGCGTGCGATAGAGGCTGCCACGTCTTTGAAACGCGGGCAGTCGGCCACATCTTTATCATAGATGCCGTGCACGGCCGATGAACTTTCAGGGATATGCATTTCCGGATTGATGCGCATCGTCTTGCTCTCTTCGTTGCCATTCGGGTAGATTTTCAGATAACAGATTTCAACGATGCGGTCAGAATTTATGTTGGTACCGGTTGTCTCCAGATCAAAGAATATGATGGGATTCTTTAAGTTTAGTTTCATGCAGTGCGGTTATATATAATAATGTGAAAGAGTTAGTCATTGAGCATCATGGGCATGAGCAGCATCACAAGGTTTGTTTCCTCTTCTTGTTCAGCCGGGACGATGACACCGGCACGTGACGGGTCGGCCAGTTCGATGACCACATCCTGTCCGGGTGTGTTGTTGAGTATGTCGATGAGGAAAGGAGCCTTGAAGCCGATGCTCATCGGTGTACCTTCATAGAGGCAGCTGAGAGTCTCCTCGGCAGAGGTGGAAAAGTCAATGTCTTGTGTCGAGATGATGAGCTTGCTGGCTTCCAGACGGAGTTTCACAAGGCTGCTTGATTGGGAGGAGAACACCGATACGCGGCGTAAGGCGCTCAGGAGTACGGCTCTGTCAATGGTGATTTTATAAGGATTGTTTTGCGGAATAACAGAGTTGTAGTTCGGATAGCGTCCCTCTATCAGGCGGCATACCATACGATATTTTGCCAAGGTGATAACAGCATTGCGCTCGTCAAAGTCGATACTCACACTGTTTTCTTCCTTCGTCAGGATATTCTTTAACAGGTTGGCTGGTTTCTTGGGGAGGATGAATGCGGCCTTTTCACTGCCTTTGACTGTCAGGTTCTGGTTCTTCACCAGTTTGTGCCCATCAGAAGCCACCATCGTGATGTTTTCGGGAGTGATGTCAAAGTAGATGCCGTTCATCACTGGACGCAATTCGTCGTCAGCCGTGGCGAAGAGGGTACGGTTAATGCTGTTTAGCAGCATATCAGACGGAATGCTCACATGGACAGCATTTCCGCTCAATGTGGCGGCCTGGGGATATTCGTCGGCATTTTGTCCCATGACGGAATACTTTCCGTTCATGTACTGCACGATGACTTCCAGTGTTTTTTCGTCAATGTTGAATGTCAGGGGTTGTTCGGGAATTTCCTTCATGGCATCAAGCAACGTGCGTGCCGTGATAGCAATTCGTCCGTCACTGTCGCTTTCTGTCACTTCGACGGAGGTCACCATCGTGGTTTCGGTGTCAGAAGCTGTGATGGAAAGAGTTCCGCCTTTCAGGTCAAACAGAAAACAGTCAAGGATGGGGAGTGTATTTTTTGAGTTGATGACACGGCTAATCGCTTGTAAATGACTGAAAAGAGCAGTGCTGGAAATAATAAATTTCATACTTATATCTATTTATGATTGTTGGTTATTATTAGAGGACAAAACTACTAAATTTATGCGGAATACCTATAAAAAAGGCTTTGAAAATTCGTTTAATTAGGTGGAAAGGCTTACTTTCGCGATTGAATTAATATAATTAATATAGTTAATATAATCATGGAATTTACAGGTAAGATTATTGCAATACTTCAGCCCAAGGGGGGTGTTTCCAGGAGTACGGGCAATGAATGGAAAGTTCAGGAATATGTCATCGAGAATCATGACCAGTATCCCCGTAAGATGTGTTTCGAGGTGTTTGGTGCCGACAAAATAGCACAGTTTAACATTCAGATGGGGGAGGAGCTGACAGTGTCATTTGATATTGATGCACGTCAATGGCAAGACCGTTGGTTCAACAGTATTCGTGCTTGGAAAGTGGAGCGTGTAGCCGTTCCGGGCGCAATGGGAGTGGTACCTCCTGCGGCAGAGGCATCTGTGCCTTCTTCATCTCTTCCGCCGGTTGATTTCTCTGCAACTGACGAGAAAGACGATCTTCCTTTTTGATGTCGTCGGAGATTCAAGACCGGGGCACATAAGATTTGACGGACGAGACTTGCTGGGTGCAGGTCTTGTCCGTCTTCTTTTTGTGTCCAATGAAAGTTGTGTATTTATATTAGGTCAAGCCGGTACATGCTGATGTCAGTCAGCAAGTGCCATCCGCTGAGCAGCAATGCGACACCCGACACGACAAGGCATATCAAGCTTGTGAAGAGCATCACCTTCAGACTGTGCTGTGAGAATCCCTTCCACTGGAATATCAGACTGAAGATGCCGCTGACGAAGCACACCACCAGCAGGATGGCACCCAAGACGAAGCTGATGCTGCATACAAGTCCCCACGGGCCGATGTCCGGATTCAGTGACAAGGCATTGATGGCATAATGGGGCCAGAGGGTTGTGCTACCGACAAGTAGGCTTACCAAGGCAATGATAAGAACGAAGAACACAACGAGCAACATCAGCAAGAATGGTGCACAGCAGATGCCCAGCACGACCAGCAGCACCTTGAGCACGATTCCGATGAATGACACCAGTCTGTCAGTAAAGCGTTGAAAAGCAGTGCGTGGTTTGTCGGAGCGGATGTATTCGTTCACGTTGTCTATGCCGTTAGTCACCATCTTGCCTATGTTTTCCATCGTGACAGGCTTTCCGTGCATGCAGAGCTTGTCGGCTGCTGTCGTGGCCTTCGGAATGACAAGCCAGCAAATGAGGTAGATGGGTATGATGATGCCGTAGCCGGCAATGAGGACGACCACGAGGAGCAGGCGCAGCAGTGTCGGATCCCAATTCAGGTAGAGGGCCAGTCCGCCCAGCACGCCTCCCAGGATGCGGTTGTCCGGGTCACGATAGAGGCGTTTGTGCGACAAGGGTGGGGGAGGCGGCACTTCGGTCTTTTCTTCTTCCGTCTGTGCGTCTGCCGTTTCAGTGTTTTTATTTGATGTGTCTGCGGTTTCTTCCGTTGTCGGTTGTTCGGTCTCCGTTGCTTCTTGTGTGTTGCCGTCTTCTCCGGTGATTTCTTCAGGACGTCCCAAGCGGGCGATGGTTTCCTCCACGATGTTACGCGAGACCACTTCCTGTCGGTCGGATATGCGTTCGAGCAGCAACTCGGACAGGCGGCTTTCCAGGTCGTCCATGATTTCGTTGCCTCCTTCCTGACGTTCGAAGGCATGGCGCAGGTTATATAGATAGTCGTATAAAAGTTTGTACGCATCTTCGTCCACATGGAACATGCGCCCGCTCAGATTGATGTTTAATGTCTTGTTCATAGCTTTTTGCAGTTGTGGTTAGTTACGTGTTCGTGTCTGTCAGGTGGGCAACGGTGTCGCTGAGTTCCTGCCAGGCATGTTTCAATTCGTTGAGGAAGGTTTCACCTTTTTCCGTCAGTCGGTAATATTTCCGTGGTGGTCCTTGGGTGGATTCCACCCATTCATAGTTCAGCAACTCGTCGTTCTTGAGTCGCGTCAGGAGCGGGTAGAGCGTGCCTTCCACGACAATCAGGCGTGCTTCCTTTAGTTTTTGGATGATGTCTGAAGCGTAGGCAGTTTCCCGATGGAGCAGGAGCATAATGCAATACTCCAGCATCCCTTTGCGCATTTGTGATTTTACGTTTTCTACGTTCATAGGCTTTCCGTTTGATAACGTTGCAAATATATATGTAATGCTTGGTATTATGTATAACATAGTACTATTATTTAGCACTCGTTAACTTTCATGGTACTTTGTAGATGTTCCTCATTATAGTCTTGTATTGGAAATAAAGTCAACAACCAAAACCTGACATCAAGACTTTTTCAGCCCTGTTCGGTGTCAGCCTGAGAACCGTGTAGAGACCGCCCGCACAAGCCCTCCTTTCCGCTCCCGCTTCCCTTCCTTTCGGTGTTTGTCCGCACTCCTTTCCGCTCATGAGCCCAATAGAGGGTTGAGCAAGCCTTGAAAGAAATGTGTTTGTTTTTAGGCGTAAGCAGCTGAAAATTATTAATTTGTTGGCTGATAACATTTGTGCTGTTTCGACCATGTCCGGTCTGTGCCTGTGCCGGATGTTGAAGCGAATGAACGGTGTGCCGTGAATTTGTGTGGTGCGGAATATTATTTACATTAAGAGGCGTTCCATTGGGCCTGTTTCTGCCGCGAAAAAAGAGGTGTGAACTGATGGCTCGGTCTTTTGCGTCTGCGCCTCCGGGGTGTGCAGACGCAGGAAAAAAGAATGCAGGATTTTTCCATATCCTGCGAAATGCTATATCTTTGCGCCCGTACTTGGAGATACAAGGTTTTTTTGTACTATGAAGATAATCATTGCCGGAGCCGGTGAGGTGGGAACTCACCTGGCAAAAATGCTGTCCGGAGAGAAACAGGACATTGTCCTTATGGACACGGACGAAGACCGATTGCATCAGTTGGAAGACAATTTTGACTTGATGACCATCAATGCCTCTTCACTTTCGATAGCCGGACTGAAAGAAGCCGATGTGCCGAATGCCGACCTGTTTATCGGTGTCACTCCCGACGAAAGCCGTAACATGACTTCCTGTCTGTTGGCTCACAGTCTGGGTGCCCGAAAGACGGTGGCTCGTATCGACAATGCTGAATATTTGCAACCCAAACATCAGGAATTTTTTACCCGCATCGGCATCAACTCTCTCATCTATCCGGAAATATTGGCTGCACGTGAAATCGTGGACGCCATCAAGATGAGTTGGATACGCCAGTGGTGGGAAGTCGACGGTGGCGAGTTGGTGCTCATTGCGGTGAAGCTGCGCCGGACGGCTCACATTCTGGACATCCCTCTGCACCAGCTTGACACGCGTTCAACGCCCTATCTGGTGGTGGCCATCAAGCGTGGCATGCACACCATCATCCCGCGTGGCGACGACACGTTGCAGGAGCTGGACTTGGTCTATTTCATGACCATAAAGAAATATATCCCCTACATACGGCAGATAGCCGGTAAGGATGACTATAAGGATGTGCGCAACGTGATAATTATGGGAGGAAGCCGCATCGCCGTGCGCACGGCCAAGCTGGCGCCTGAATACATGAAGATAAAAATCATAGAGAAAGACCTGGAACGCTGTCACCGCCTGACGGAGCTCATCAATGACGACCGGGTGATGATTATCAACGGTGATGGCCGCGACATGGATCTCCTCATGGAGGAAGGCATTGAGAACACCGAGGCACTCATCGCTCTCACGGGGAGTTCGGAGACCAACATTTTGGCCTGTCTGGCTGCCAAGCGGACGGGAGTGAGCAAGACTGTGGCCGAGGTGGAAAACATGGCATATATCGGCATGGCCGAAAGCATGGACATTGGCACCATCATCAATAAGAAGATGATAGCCGCCAGCCATATCTATCAGATGATGCTCGATGCAGATGTGACCAATGTGAAATGCCTCACGGTGGCCAACGCCGATGTGGCAGAATTCATCGTGAAGGAAGGTTCGAAGATAACCAAGCAGGCGGTGAAAGACTGTGGCCTGCCCAAGGGCATCAACATAGGCGGTGTGATTCGTAACGGTGTGGGTGCGCTGGTGACCGGCAACACACAGATTCAGGCAGGTGACCACGTGGTGGTGTTCTGCACGGGCATGACTATGCAGAAGATTGAGAAGTTCTTCATGTAAAGGCCTGCATTATGATAAACTATCGGATTGTAGCCAAGATTTTGGGCATCCTGCTCTTTCTGGAAGCCGTTCTTTTGTTGGGGTGCTCGCTGTTCCCCATCTGCTATGGAGAGAGTGACTTTGTTGCTTTCGTGGCCTCGGCCGGCATCACGCTGGTCATCGGGTTGACCTTGTTTTTGCTGGGACGTCATGCCGACAAGAAAGTGAACCGTAAGGACGGATACATCATTGTCACGTTCTCCTGGGTCTTGTTCACGGTGTTGGGCATGTTGCCCTTTCTCATCGGGGGCTATACGGACAGTGTGACCAATGCTTTTCTGGAGACAATGTCTGGATTTACCACTACGGGAGCGACCATCTTTGACGACCTTGAGTCTTTGCCGCACGGCATCCTTTTTTGGCGTAGCCTGACACAGTGGTTTGGCGGATTGGGCATCGTGTTTTTCACCATAGCCGTGCTCCCCATCTTCGGTTCGGGCGGCATGAAGCTCTTTGCCGCAGAGACCACCGGCCCCACTCACAGCAAGCTCCATCCCCGTCTGGACGTCACAGGCAAATGGATTTGGAGCATCTATCTCATTATCACTTTCACTCACGCCCTTCTGTTGCTGGCAGGCGACATGCCTTGGTTTGACAGCATTTGCACGGCCATGTCGACAGCTGCCACGGGCGGAATGTCTGTGAAGCAGAGCAGCATCGAAGCCTATCATTCTCCTTACATCGAGTACATCACCACACTGTTCATGCTCATTTCGGGTGTGAACTTCACGTTGCTCTATGTGGCCATTTTGAAACGAAAGCCCATACGACTCTTGAAAGACACTGAGTTTCGTTGGTATGTGGGTAGCTATTCTGTTTTCACTCTGTTCATTACCATAGCCCTGCTTGTGGCCACACCGATGGAATTTGAGCAAAGTTTTCGCATGGCCGCTTTTCAGGTTGCCTCGTTGCAAACCACGACGGGTTTTGTCACGACGGACTACATGCTGTGGCCTTCGTGCACCTGGCTGGTGCTGTGCATTGCCATGATTGTGGGAGCCTGCGCCGGCTCCACGAGCGGTGCCATCAAGTCCGTCCGTCTGGCCATGCTGTGCAAAATTGTGAAAAATCAGTTCCGGCACATGCTTCATCCAAACGCGGTGCTTCCGCTTCGCATTAACGGCATGGTCATCCCCGGGGAAATCAAGGCCACTCTGCTTGCCTTTTTCTTCACCTACATCGGCATTCTCCTGCTTGGCTGGCTTTATATGCTGGTTGTGGGTGTCGGTTTTCTGGAAGGCTTCAGCATTGCGGTGTCTTGCTTGGGCAATGTTGGCCCCGGATTGGGCACGGTCGGCCCAGCCTACTCCTTAAACAGCCTGCCCGATGCTGCCAAATGGGGGTGTTCCGTGCTGATGCTCATCGGTCGTCTGGAGCTCTTCTCTGTGTTGTTGCTCTTTAGTCCCAGCTTCTGGAAGAAACATTGATATTTGTGGTCCATAACCCCACGCGCAAACCATTCGCATCGCAGCTTGGCGTCTGATGCGGATGATTTGTGTGCAGGACAGACTACGTGTCATGACTGAAATTTCGGACAAAAAGCATTCTCCCCTCTTTTAAAAAACGAGAAAAATCGTGTGCTTATTCAATATAAGTGCCTATCTTTGCCGCGCAAAAGTAGTAGTAGAGATGGCTAAAGGATGTAAAATGTTGTTTTTACCCTTTTCCCTGTTGAGGCTTTTTGTGAGTGCCTTGATGGGGAGGTTGTTGGCCATACCCTCAACCAAAGTCTTCAGTCGCTCTGTTCTTGCTATCTTCACATCCGACAATTTCCCTCAAAAACATAGAGGCTTTAATGCCTGCTTTTCTCAAATGAATTTCTCCGCCAGTCTGGTAAAAAGAATGACAACGTGTTGTTTCTCTGCTACTTGTTTCATTATGTATGATGTCCCTCCTCCCAGCTGGCACATTTTTTTCTGCGATTCTTGATTTAGTTTTTTTGCGGTGCAGCGACAGAACTTTGAAATTCCACGGAAACATAAATTAATAACCTAATAATTAAAACATGTTTTTTACATTATTAATTACAGCAGTCTTAACCGCCATTGCATTGGTGGCAGCCGGCCTGTTTGTGGCTAAGCTGATTGCTCCTCGTTCGTTCAACCTCAACAAGGGTGAGGCTTACGAGTGCGGTCTGCCCACACACGGAGGTTCGCACATGCCTTTCAAGGTTGGTTATTACCTGTTCGCAATCCTGTTTTTGATGTTTGACATTGAAACAGTGTTTCTCTTCCCCTGGGCAGTCGTCGTGGGTGAAGTCGGCGTTTACGGACTGGTAAGTGTGATTTTCTTTTTAGTAGTATTAATCTTAGGCCTGGCATACGCCTGGAAGAAAGGAGCGCTCAAATGGGAATGAAACAGCCTAAGATACGCTCCATGAAGTATGAGGAGTTTAAGAACAACGATTATCTGGAAAACATGGTAAAAGAACTCCAAGCGAACGGAGTGAATGTCGTTGTTTCTAAGCTGGATGATTTGATTAACTGGGGGCGTAGCAACTCCGTATGGTCGTTCCTGTTGGGAACAAGTTGTTGTGCCATTGAGTTCATGACACTGGGAGCTGCCCGCTATGACATGGCTCGTTTCGGATTTGAGGTGACGCGTAACTCTCCCCGTCAGGGTGATGTTTTACTTGTGATGGGAACCATCACGAACAAGATGGCACCACTGATGAAGCGCCTTTATGACCAGTTGGCCGAACCGAAGTATGTGGTGGCTGTGGGTGGATGTACCATCTCCGGTGGTCCGTTCAAAAAGTCGTATCATGTGGTGAATGGCATTGATAAGATTGTCCCTGTCGATGTGTATATCCCTGGATGTCCACCTCGTCCTGAGGCATTCTATTATGGCCTGATGCAGTTGCAACGTAAGATAAAACTGGAACACTTCTTTGGCGGTGTGAACCGTAAACAACCAAAACCCATTGACGAATAACACAGAGCTATGGATATAAAAGATAAAATCTCAAAATTAGTTCCCAAAGTGGAATTTAAAGAGCAGGGCGACCTCATAGCTGTGATTCCTTCTGCTTCATTCCATCAAGTGGCCGAAGCTCTTCGCTATGATAAGGATGATGCTTTTGACTACCTGCGCGACATTGTCGGCATGGATTGGGGTGAAACACTGGGAGCCCTCTACTATCTGGAATCGACCACAACGCATGCACGCATTACTCTCCGCACGGAGACTGCCGACCGTGAGAATCCCTTGCTTGTCAGCGTGAGCGACTTGTGGAAAACAGCCATCATCAAAGAACGTGAGGCTTTCGACTTCTTTGGCATTAAGTTTATCGGAAACCCCGACATGCGTCGCCTTTTCTTACGTGAAGATTGGGTGGGCTATCCCTTCCGCAAGGATTATGATGAGAAATTAAACGATCTCAATATGACCAATGAGGTGAATGCCGATGTGACTACTGAATATATATTAAATTCTGACGGTTCACTGGGGACTAAGGAGCATGTGGTGTTCCTTCCGGATGATTTCGTTATCAACGTCGGTCCGCAACACCCTTCAACCCACGGAGCATTGCGTATGCGTATTGGGCTTGACGGTGAGACTGTGAATCGTGTAGACCCTGTGTGCGGATACATCCATCGTGGCATCGAAAAGATGAATGAAAGTCTCACCTATCCGCAGACGCTTGCACTGACCGACCGCTTGGATTATCTGAGTGCACATCAGAGCCGCCATGCTTTGTGCATGTGTATCGAGCAGGCCGCTGGCATTGAAATCTCGGAACGTGCCAAATATATACGTACCATTATGGATGAGCTCCAACGTATCGATTCACACCTTTTGTTCTATTCTTGTCTGGTGCTCGATATGGGTGGATACACTCCGTTCTTCTATGGTTTCCGTGAGCGTGAGATGATTCTCCAAATTATGGAAGAAACCACAGGCGGACGTCTTATCCAGAACTACAACATGATAGGCGGTGTGCAAGCAGACATTCATCCAGATTTCCAAAGGAAGGTGAAAGAGTTCATCAAGCACATGCGTGGCATCGTTCATGAATATCATGAAATCTTTACGGGCAATGTTATTGCCACAACCCGTCTGAAAGGTGTGGGCGTATTGAGTCGTGAGGATGCCATTTCCTATGGTACGACCGGAGGTACAGGACGTGCTTCAGGTTGGGCCAATGATGTACGCAAGCATCACCCATATGGGTTGTATGATAAGGTAGACTTCAAGGAGATTGTTTATACAGAAGGCGATAGTTTTGCCCGTTACATGGTGCGTATGGATGAGATTATGGAATCCATGAAGATTATCGAGCAGCTCATTGACAATATCCCCGAAGGTGAATATCGTGTGAAGACCAAACCCATCATTCGCATCCCCGAAGGCAATTACTCGGCCTCTGTGGAAAGCAGCCGTGGTGAATTTGCCGTGTTCCTTGAGAGTCACGGTGACAAGACTCCTTATCGTTTGCACTATCGCTCAACTGGCCTGCCTTTGGTGCATGCGCTCAACACGGTTTGTTGCGGTCAGAAGTTTGCCGACTTGATTGTTATCGGTGCAAGTATGGATTTTGTAATTCCTGATATTGACCGATAAGCGGGAACTCAAGAATCATGAATATAGATGTAAAATAAAAGACAATGAATACTTCATTTTTAGATTATTATAGCATACAACCCATCACTACGTGGATACACGAGATGCTTTGCAGCGTGATGCCCGAGGCACTCGCCATCTTTATTGAGTGCGTGGTGATTGGTGTCGTCATCGTGGCTCTTTATGCAGTCCTCGCTATTATCCTTATATATATGGAGCGTAAGGTGTGTGCGGCATTCCAATGCCGTATAGGCCCGAACCGTGTAGGAGGTAAGGGTGGTTTGCTCCAAGTGCCTGCCGACGTACTGAAGATTTTAACCAAAGAGATTATCCGTCTGAAACACTCGGATCATCTGCTCTATGATTTGGCTCCTTATCTGGTCATTCTGGCTTCCATCCTTTCATTTTCATGCTTGCCGTGGAACAAGGGAGCCCAGATTCTGGACATGAACATCGGCATTCTGTTTGTGCTTGCTGCATCATCTATTGGTGTAGTAGGTATCTTGTTGGCAGGATGGAGTAGTAATAACAAATATACGATGATTGGTGCAGTTCGTAGTGGTGCAATGATCATTAGCTATGAGCTTTCTTTGGGCATCATCGTGTTGTCGATGGTTGTGCTGAGTGAGACAGCCAGCATCAGTGGCATCGTGGAGGCTCAGGCCAATGGGTGGAACCTGTTCAAAGGTCACATTATTGCCATTCTGGCGTTTGTGGTTTATCTCATTGCCGGTAATGCCGAAGCCAACCGTGGCCCGTTTGACCTTGCTGAAGCAGAACAAGAGTTGACAGCCGGTTATCATACGGAATACTCCGGTTTGCATTTCGGATTCTTCTATTTGGCTGAGTATTTGAACTTGTTTATCACTGCCGGTTTTGCCTCTACCCTGTTCCTTGGAGGATGGATGCCTTTGCATGTGGCCGGACTCGACGGATTCAATGCTGTGATGGATTATATCCCGGGTGTCGTTTGGTTCTTTGGTAAAACATTCTTTGTGATATGGCTGCTCATGTGGATCAAGTGGACTTTCATTCGGTTGCGTATTGACCAAGTGTTGGTGTTTGAATGGAAGTATCTGATGCCGACTTCGCTGCTTATCTTATTATTAATGGTAGTGCTCAAAGTATTTGGGCTGGTATTTTAATGATTGAACAAGACAATGAGTAAATTTGGTAATTACATAAATGGATACTTTTCAGGATTGGAAAGCCTCTTGATTGGTTTGCGTACATCGTTGAGAGTCTATCTGCGCAAGCCTGTGACGGAGCAGTATCCTGAAAATCGCCACACCACATTGCACATCGCAGAGCGTCACCGTGCGATGTTGGTCATGCCTCATAATGAGAACAACCAGCATCGCTGCATCGCATGCGGATTGTGTCAGATGGCTTGCCCGAACGATACCATCAAAGTGACTTCAGAGATGGTTGAAGGAGAAGATGGCAAGAAGAGAAAAGTTTTGGTTAAATATGAGTACGACCTCGGGGCTTGCATGTTCTGCGAACTGTGTGTAAACGCTTGTCCGCACAATGCAATCCGTTTCAGTAACGATTTTGAGAACGCTGTCTTCCAACGTGAAAAACTAGTGCTGAAGCTCAACCATGAAGGTTCATCAGTAGTTAAAAAGTAAGAACGATATGGATATAACACTTCAACAAACAGTCTTCTATGTGGTCGCCATCTTGATGAGTGTCTTCTCTGTGATGACGGTTACGACCAAAAGCATCCTGCGTTCGGCAACTTATTTGCTGTTCGTGCTTTTTGGAACTGCGGCCATATATTTTATCTTAGGATACACATTCCTGGGTGCTGTACAACTCATGGTATATGCCGGAGGCATCGTCGTATTGTACGTATTCTCGATTTTGCTGACCAACTCAGATAAGAGCATTAACCAGAAAATAAGTTGTAGCAAAATGGTAGCTGTGTTGGCTACGACTATTATAGGCGCAGTGTTGGTGCTGTTCCTCATCTGGACGAACGGATTTGCGTTGGATATAATTCCTGAGGGCAGTGAGATTGCCTTGAAGGAAATCGGTCATGCACTAATCAGTTCAGATAAGCATGGCTACGTCTTGCCGTTTGAAGCGGTCGGCGTGCTATTGCTGGCATGTATGATTGGAGGTATATTAATAGCACGTAAACGATAAAGGAGGTACTTATGGAATTACATGTAGTAAGTTATTTGGTCGTCAGCGCCATCATGCTGTTTGCAGGTATTTACGGCTTCTTTACCCGTAAGAACCTTCTGGCAGTCCTTATTTCTGTTGAGCTTATGTTGAATGCCACGAATATCAACTTCGCTGTGTTCAACCGCTATCTGTTTCCTGATGTGTTTGAAGGACATTTCTTTGCCTTGTTTGGCATCGGTATTGCTGCCGCAGAAACAGCTGTAGCCATTGCCATCATCATTAATATCTATCGGAATATTCGAAACATCCAAACGGATAATATTGATGAACTAAAAGGTTAACCGTTATGGTCTATCATTCTAAACAATAAGATTATGGATTTTAATTATACGATACTAATATTACTTCTTCCCATGCTCAGCTTTCTGGTGCTGGGATTGGCTGGTATGCGTATGAAACATAAGGTGGCAGGAGCCATTGGAACAACCGTATTGGTTGTCGTGGCTGTGTTGTCTTATGTAACTGCTTACCAATACTTCGGCAACGGGCGTTCGGATGACGGCACATTTGCCACACTGATGCCGTGGAACTTTGAATGGCTACCTTTTACCGACAGTCTGCACATTGACATGGGCATTCTGCTTGACCCGATTTCGGTCATGATGCTCATTGTCATCTCTACGGTGTCATTGATGGTACACATTTATTCTTTTGGATATATGAAAGGCGAAGTCGGTTTCCAACGCTACTATGCGTTTCTGAGCCTTTTCACCTTCTCCATGTTAGGACTGGTTGTCGCTACCAACATTTTCCAGATGTATGTGTTCTGGGAGTTGGTGGGTGTTTCGTCTTACTTGCTCATCGGCTTCTATTACACCAAACCTGAGGCCATTGCTGCCAGCAAGAAGGCATTCATCGTGACGCGTTTTGCCGACCTCGGTTTCTTGATTGGTATCCTCATCTATGGTTACTACGCAGGAACGTTCACTTTTGAGCCTGAAACGAAGATGCTGATTGCTGCCGGAGGCTTGATGCCTTGGGCACTCGGACTGATGTTCATAGGTGGTGCAGGTAAGAGTGCCATGTTCCCGTTGCACATCTGGCTGCCTGATGCTATGGAAGGCCCGACTCCTGTCAGTGCCCTCATTCACGCTGCAACCATGGTTGTCGCCGGCGTATATTTAGTTGCTCGCATGTTCCCACTCTATATTGCCTATGCACCTGAGGTGCTGCACGGAATTGCCTATTTGGGCATACTCACGGCCTTCTATGCAGCGGCTGTGGCTTGTGTGCAGACTGATATTAAGCGCGTACTTGCTTTCTCTACTATCTCGCAGATTGCGTTCATGGTTGTAGCGCTGGGCGTTTGTATAGGTGCTGATACTCATGAGGGACTGGGCTATATGGCCGGTATGTTCCATTTGTTCACTCATGCCATGTTCAAGGCATTGCTCTTCCTTGGAGCCGGTGCCATCATCCATGCCGTGCATAGCAATGAAATGTCGGCTATGGGAGGCTTGCGTAAATATATGCCCATCACACACATCACTTTCTTGATTGCGTGCTTGGCCATTTCCGGAATACCTCCGTTTAGCGGTTTCTTCAGCAAGGATGAGATTTTGACTGCTTGTTTCCAGTTTAGTCCGATTGTGGGCTGGATGATGAGCATCATTGCCGGCATGACTGCATTTTATATGTTTCGTCTTTACTATGGCATCTTCTGGGGCAAGGAAAATAAAGAGCTCCATGCTCACCACACCCCGCACGAAGCACCTGTGTCCATGAGCTTCCCACTTATCTTTTTAGCTGTTGTGACCTGTGTCGCCGGATTTATCCCATTCGGACATTTTGTCAGCAGTAATGGAGAGTCTTATGATATTCATTTGAACACTCAAGTGGCCATCACTAGCATTTGCATTGCCATTGTAGGCATTGTGCTTGCCACAGTCATGTATTTGAGAGAACAGCAACCCATCGCAGATCGTCTGGCAGTGACATTCAAGACGCTGCACAAAGCAGCCTATCGCCGTTTCTATATGGATGAGATTTGGATGTTTGTGACCAAGAAGATTATCTTCCGTTGCATTTCTGCTCCGCTTGCTTGGTGGGATCGTCATGTCATCGACCAGTTCTTCAACTTCACAGCCTGGAGTACCCAGGCCAGTGCCGATGAAGTGCGCGGCATGCAGAGTGGACGCATCCAAAGCTACTGCATCTGGTTTCTTATAGGAGCTTTGGTGTTCACACTTATGTTGTTATTAATTTAAGTTTAAGAGTTAATGAGTTGACGATTGCCATATTATGAGGCGTCGGACAATTTGCGAACCAACGAACTAAATAACTAAAGAACTAAAACAATATGAATATATTAAGTCTTTTCGTACTTATCCCGCTGTTGATGTTGCTGGGACTTTGGCTCAGCCGCAATCTTAACCAAGTGCGTGGAGTGATGGTGGCAGGCGCATCCTTGTTGCTTGTGACGGCCATTTATCTTACTGTGGACTATCTTGGATTGCGTCACGCGGAAATTGCTCAGGGTGTGGAACCTGCTGAAATGCTCTACACTTCTAGCGTCATGTGGTATGCTCCCTTGCATATCTGTTACTCCATCGGAGTTGATGGTATTTCGGTGGCCATGTTACTGTTGTCGGCCATCATTGTGTTTACCGGAACATTTGCTTCTTGGAAGCTCAAACCTCTCACTAAGGAATATTTCATGTGGTTCACCCTGCTTTCGCTCGGTGTGTTCGGCTTCTTCATCTCGACGGACTTGTTCACCATGTTCATGTTCTATGAAGTGGCATTGATTCCGATGTATTTGCTCATTGGTGTGTGGGGTAGCGGCCGCAAAGAATATTCAGCCATGAAGCTGACGTTGATGTTGATGGGTGCCTCCGCATTCCTTTTGATTGGTATCCTCGGCATCTATTTCGGTGCGGGTGCACAGACGATGAATGTGCTTGAGATTGCCCAACTCCACAATATTTCGGTGGACATGCAGCGCATCTTCTTCCCGTTGACGTTCTTGGGATTTGGTGTACTGGGTGCTTTGTTCCCTTTCCATACATGGAGTCCCGACGGTCACGCATCGGCGCCGACAGCCGTGTCTATGCTCCATGCCGGTGTGTTGATGAAACTGGGAGGCTATGGTTGCTTCCGTGTTGCTATGTACCTGATGCCTGAAGCCACTCAGGAGTTGGGTTGGATATTCTTGATACTGACCACAATAAGTGTGGTTTATGGTGCTTTCAGTGCCATTGTGCAGACCGATTTGAAGTACATCAATGCATACTCTTCAGTGTCTCACTGCGGTCTTGTGCTTTTCGCTCTGCTGATGATGACCCGCACCAGCTGTACGGGTGCCATCCTTCAGATGCTGAGTCACGGTTTGATGACAGCTCTCTTCTTTGCTTTGATTGGTATGATTTACGGTCGTACGCATACGCGTGACATCCGTCAGATGAGTGGTTTGATGAAAATCATGCCTTTCCTCAGTGTGGGTTATGTGATTGCCGGTTTGGCCAACCTCGGTTTGCCGGGCTTGAGCGGATTCATTGCTGAAATGACCGTATTCGTCGGCTCGTTCCAGAACACTGATACCTTTCATCGTGTGTGCACCATCATTGCATGTACCAGTATTGTCATTACGGCTGTCTACATCTTGCGTGTCGTAGGCAAGATTCTCTACGGCAAGTGCACCGACCCCCATCATTTGCATCTCACCGATGCGACGTGGGATGAGCGCCTTGCTGTCATTTGCCTCATCGTGGCTGTGGCCGGCATGGGCTTGGCTCCATTCTGGATAAGCGACATGCTGCACGACAGTGTAAACACCATATTAAGTGCTCATCTTTCCAACCTCTAATTAAAAAGTTACTATGAACTATCTTCAATTTTTTGATATGAGAGCGGAAGTCAGCCTCATTGTCTTGATACTTATCATTCTGTTCTACGATTTGTTTACCGAAGGCAAAGAGCGTCGTGGCTTCCATGCTTTGACCTGCGTATTGCTGGGCGTTCACATCCTGCTGAACATCTGCCCGGGCAATAATGTCGAGCTTTTTGGCGGCATGTATCAGTCGTATGCCATGACCGGAATTGTCAAAACCATCCTTGCCATCGGCACGCTGTTGGTGTTCCTGCAAGCGAAGAACTGGCTGCGTCGTGACGACACGCGCCACAGAGAAGGCGAATTTTACGTGCTCATTCTCTGCACGCTGCTGGGTATGAACTTCATGATGAGTTCCGGCAACTTCCTGATGTTCTTCATCGGGTTGGAGCTTGCCTCCATTCCTTTGGCCTGCCTCGTGGCCATGGACAAGTTCAGACATGAGTCTGCCGAGGCCGGTGCAAAGTATATTATGAACGCCATGTTCTCCACAGGATTGATGCTCTATGGCATTTCCTTTGTCTATGGCACTGTGGGAACGCTCTATTTCAACGACATACCCTCGGCACTGACCGGAACTCCGATGCAGATTCTTGCCATGGTGTTCTTCTTTGCCGGCCTGGGCTTCAAACTGTCGCTCGTGCCTTTCCACTTGTGGACGGCCGATACCTATCAGGGTGCTCCGACTGCCGTGACTTCCTATCTGTCAGTTGTGTCAAAAGGTGCTGCTGCCTTCACGCTGCTTGTCATCCTTACCAAGGTGTTCGGGCCGATGGTGGAGCAATGGCAAACGTTGCTCTATGCCGTCATCATCATCACCATCACGCTGGGCAACCTCATGGCTTTGAAGCAGGAGAACCTGAAACGATTCATGGCTTTCAGTAGTATTTCTCAAGCCGGTTACATCATGCTGGGTGTCATTGGCGGAAATGACTTGGGCATGACCTCGCTCGTGTTCTACGTCTTGGTCTACGTGGCTGCCAACCTGGCTGCATTTTCCGTCATCAACGTCATCGAGCAAAAAGCAGGCAAAGTGGAGATGAGCGATTACAACGGACTCTATCAAAGCAACCCGAAACTGAGCTTCCTCATGACAATTGCATTATTTTCTCTCGCAGGAATTCCTCCGTTTGCTGGTTTTTTCAGTAAATTCTTTATCTTTGCAGCAGCATTCAGTGAAGGGTTCTATTTGGTTGTGTTTATCGCCTTGCTGAACACCATCATTTCCCTGTTCTACTATTTGCGCATAGTGAAAGCTATGTATATTGTCCCGAACGATGCCCCGATAGCTACGTTCCGTAGTGATTGCAGCACGAAAATCAGTCTGGCTTTGTGCACGGCGGGCATCATCGCATTGGGATTGGTCAGCGCCATTTATGATGGCATCCATCTCTATGCTTTCGGCATGTAACGTTAGGACCTGATTTGATTTCAAATTCCATGGCGGAGTCGGCTTCCTTTTGTGGGGTCGGCTTCGCTTCTTTTTGTGCGGACGTGT
>CAZOKL010000006.1:28947-38207 GCA_964580305.1 uncultured Bacteroides sp. | reverse complement strand
ATGTTATCTGGATTGACACGCTTGTCGCACTTGTCTGCTCGTTGGTCATCATTCGTTGGGCGAAGAATCTGTTGTTTGATACAGGCAAGGCTCTGACATTAGAATCGGACAACCGCCTATGAGATTATAACCCTCTTTCAGGTCTCTTTTCAGTCTTCTTTTTCCGGATATTATGGGCTGTTCGCGAAAAATTTCCCTTCACTTCATAAAAGTCGCGGCCTGAAATAATTGACGGAATCTTTGCGACATAAAAACCTGGAGGCTGCATCGTGCATTACGACACAGCCTCATTTATTCTTTATTCCCCTAATTCTATTCGCACAACAAAACGAGGATAACCTCAAAGTCTGCTGATTTTTGGGTCACTCTCGTTCTGTTGGGTGAATAATTTACAGAATGGTTTTCAGTTGTTTTTCCATCTGCTGCTGCACCTCTTTGGCTTTTTCGGCTGCTACGTAGGCGAAGTTATGGCTCTTGTCGGCATAGATGATGGCACGGCTGGAGTTGACGATTAGACCGCACATGCTGTTCATGCCGTAGCGGCACACATCATCGAGTGAGCCGCCTTGGGCACCAATGCCGGGCACGAGCAGGAAATGGTTGGGCACGATGCGACGAATGTCTTCAAACATGCGTCCCTGTGTGGCTCCTACGACGTACATCATGTTTTCATCATTGCCCCACAACTGTGACACGCGGAGCACTTTCTCAAACAGGCGTTCACCGTTGGTATCGGGCGTCAGTTGGAAGTTTTGCGAACCCTTGTTGGAAGTCAAGGCCAGCAGGATGACCCATTTGCCTTTGTAGGCGAGAAAGGGTGTGATGCTGTCTTCACCCATATAGGGGGCGACGGTTACGGAGTCAATGTCCAGCTCGTTGAAAAAGGAGCTGGCATACATGGCCGATGTGTTGCCGATGTCGCCACGTTTGGCATCGGCGATGATGAATTGGTCGGGATATTGCTGTTTAATGTATTGTACTGTTTTCTCAAAAGCCATCCATCCCTTTATGCCCATGCATTCATAAAAAGCTAGGTTGGGTTTGTAGGCAATGCAGTGAGGAGCTGTTGCATCGATGATGGCCTTGTTGAAGGCAAAAATGGGGTCTTCCTCGGCCAGCAAGTATTCGGGGATTTTTTTGATGTCCGTGTCAAGTCCTACGCAGAGGAAAGATTTCTTGCGTTTGATGTTTTCAAAGAGTTCTTGTTTGTTCATAACGATATTTCAAGTTTTATAGGTTGACGGATATAGCCCGTTTCGTCTTGTTCTCATGCAGCTGTCAAGTGAACTTTGGCAGCATTTGGATAAGCATCTTATCTAAGTCTAGATAAACACTTTATCTAACTTTGGATAAACTTTTTATCCGATATTGCACCCTGCGGCGGGTGTGCGGTTAGAGCTCGCTTGCCTTCAGACGTTCGGCGTTTTCAGCCACGATGAGGTGATCGATGCAGTCTTGGATGTTGCCGTCCATGAATGAGGCAAGGTTGTAAATGGTGTAACCTGTGCGGTGGTCTGTAATGCGTCCCTGCGGATAGTTATAGGTGCGGATCTTGGCCGAACGGTCGCCTGTAGACACCATTGTTTTGCGGCGCGAGGCGATGTCGTCGATGTATTTTTGATGTTCGCGGTCGTAGATGAACGTGCGCAAGCGGGCCAAGGCGCGTTCTTTGTTTTTCGGCTGGTCGCGCGTTTCGGTGCACTCGATGAGAATTTCCTCCACCGCACCCGTGTTCGGGTTCTTCCAGTTGTAGCGCAGGCGTACACCCGACTCCACCTTGTTCACGTTCTGTCCGCCGGCACCGCCGCTCCGGAACGTATCCCACTTGATTTCACCTTCATTGATTTCCACATCGAAAGGTTCGGCCTCTGGCAGGACGGCGACTGAGGCGGCCGACGTGTGCACGCGCCCTTGTGTTTCTGTGGCCGGCACGCGCTGCACGCGGTGCACGCCTGATTCGTATTTCATCGTTCCGTAGATCTTCTCACCAGAAATGGAACAGATGATTTCTTTGTAGCCTCCGGCAGCACCTTCCGTGAAGCTGGATATTTCCATCCGCCAGCCTTTGCTTTCGCAATACTTGGCATACATGCGGAAGAGGTCACCGGCGAATATGGCTGCCTCGTCGCCTCCCGTTCCTGCACGGATTTCGAGGATGGCATTGCGGTCGTCCTGTGGGTCGGCTGGAATTAGCAACAGCTTAATCTGTTCCTCAATCTGTGGAATGCGGCTTTCGCACGCGTTAGCCTCTTCACGGGCCATCTCTTTCATTTCGGGGTCGGTCTCGTTAAGAAGGAGCTGCTTGGCTTCGTTCAGCGTGTTCAGGCATTGGACGTATTCCTTTCGTGCGTTCATCAAGTCGCCAAGCTCTTTGTATTCTTTTGTTAACTTCACATATCGCTTTTGGTCGCTGATGACTGCCGGGTCGGTAATGAGCGTGGACACTTCCTCAAAACGGGCGACCAGATTGTCCAGTTTTTCTAATAATGTATCATTGTCTGCCATGTGAAAGGGTGTTTTTACGTTGGTCTGCATCGGGTGCAGAAGTTATAATCAGGTCGACAGAGTTATTTGGAATTTGTTTCAGTATTTCTTGTTACCCAAATGATTTTAGGATTCTATGTTAAGAACATCCATGTCTTAATATTTGAATTCTCCGTATTCGCTCCTGATAATGAGTTCCTTGTGGTCACACTCCTCAATGCGTCCGATGATCTGTGCGTCAATGTTGAAGCTCTTGCTGATGGCGATGACTTCTTCTGCATGTTCAGGTGCGATGTAGACTTCCAAGCGATGCCCCATGTTGAACACCTTGTACATTTCAGCCCATTCTGTGCCGCTTTGCTCCTGTATGGTCTTGAACAAAGGAGGGATGGGAAACAGATTGTCCTTGATGACTCTCACATTGTCCACGAAGTGGAGCACCTTGGTTTGTGCACCGCCGGAGCAGTGCACCATGCCATGGATTTGATGGCGGAGAGCATCCAGCAGTTTCTTCATCACGGGTGCATAGGTACGGGTAGGGGAGAGCACCAGTTTTCCGGCATTGAGCGGGCTACCTTCCACTGGGTCTGTAAGTTTCAGTTTGCCGGAATACACTAGCTCTTCAGGCACAGCCTTGTCATAGCTTTCGGGATATTTTTCAGCCAAATACTTGGCAAACACGTCATGGCGTGCAGATGTCAGTCCATTGCTGCCCATGCCGCCATTATATTCTTTCTCGTATGTGGCCTGCCCGTAAGAAGCTAGTCCCACGATGACGTCACCCGGATGGATGTTCGCATTATCGATAACGTCACTGCGTTTCATACGGCAGGTCACAGTGCTGTCCACAATGATGGTGCGCACCAAGTCGCCGACATCGGCCGTCTCGCCTCCAGTGGCATACACACCCACACCCATCTCTCGAAGCTCAGCCAGCAGCTCGTCAGTGCCGTTGATGATGGCTGAGATGACTTCTCCCGGCACAAGCAGTTTGTTGCGCCCGATGGTCGAAGACACGAGGATGTTGTCCACGGCTCCCACGCACAGCAGGTCGTCAATGTTCATGATCAAGGCATCTTGTGCAATGCCTTTCCACACGTTTAGGTCGCCAGTCTCTTTCCAATACATGTAGGCCAGTGATGATTTGGTGCCGGCTCCGTCGGCATGCATAATGTTGCAATATTCAGGATCTCCCCCGAGGATATCCGGGATAATTTTACAGAATGCTTTTGGATAAATACCTTTGTCGATGTTTTTAATGGCGTTGTGAACGTCTTCCTTCGAAGCTGATACGCCTCTCATCATATAACGTTGATTGCTCATATTAGGGCTGTTTTTGAATACTTTAGATCTTAAAAATTCACTTCCGGTGCCTTCTCATTGCCACTTTCTGCTTCAAAATAGGGTTTCTTCTCAAAACCGAACATGTTGGCTATAAGATTATAAGGGAATTTCCGAATGTAGGTATTATAATTTTGTGTTGCTTGGTTGAAATTGCGCCGCTCCACGCTAATGCGGTTTTCTGTTCCTTCCAATTGGGCCTGAAGTTCTTGAAAGTTTTGGTTTGCTTTCAGTTCTGGATAGTTTTCCGCGATGGCCATCAATCGTCCCAGTGCACTGCCGATTTCTCCCTGTGTTTTTTGATACTGTTGCAAGTTTTCCTGCGTGAGATTTTCTGCATTCACTGTGATTTGTGTGGCTTTGGCACGGGCTTGAACCACCGATTCCAAGGTCTCTGATTCGTGTGATGCATATCCTTTCACTGTGCTGACCAGGTTGGGAATAAGGTCTGCTCTGCGTTGGTATTGGTTCTCTACATTACTCCATGCGGTATTGACTGCCTCTTCCTTTTCCACCATACTGTTATATCCACAACTACTAAACAAGGTGGCACTTATGGCTATAATTACAAGTTTTGTTAGATGTTTCATATCGATTTTTAATGATTAATGTTTTTGAGTCTGTAATTATGATAAAATAGCTTAAAACTTAGAACCGGCTCCGCCACCTCCAAAGTTTCCTCCTCCAAAGCTTCCGCCATGACTTCCACGACCACCCCAAAAGCCGCCGCCGAAAATAATCGGCCCACCGCCACGGCCACCAAATCCATCATGACGATTGTCATGTGATTCTTCTTCACGTACGACTGCGTAACCACAGTTTTTACATATATAAGTCACTTCTTCGCGACGAACGCCATTTTTCTCAAACAAAAGGCGGGAGTTAGAACGTTGCAACGTGTGTTTTTTGCAGTGAGGACACAAACTCTTGCGACGTAAGCATAGATAAACAAAAACACCGAACAATAAAATGACAGCAATAAAGATAATGAGTGAATGGAAGTCGGTCTCAGTCATAATGCTGTCACTATATTCAATTAGATAATTGTTGATTGCACGGATGCCTGCTACCATACCGGTGTCCCAATCTCCTTGACTGAACGGCTTGTTCATGTATTGGTTTTGGATGCGCTTGCAGATGGCATCGGGCAGTACGCCCTCCAGTCCATAGCCGGTCACAAACTGAATGCAACGCTCTTCGGTAACCAGCAAGATGACAAGTCCGTTGCTGGTCTCTTTCTTTCCAATTCCATGTTGTTGTCCAAGTTGCAAAGCAAATTCAAAACAGTCTCCTCCTTCAATTTCATTTACGGCCACAACCAGTGTTTCGATGCCTGTTTGTTGCTCCAAGTGGTAGAGAATGCTGTCTATGGTTGTTGTTGCTTGATTTGAAAGTATCTGATCTACATTAGAGACATAACGCGTATAATCCTGTAAGTGCACCATTGGAATCTCATTCACTTTGTATGGACGGGGCCACGCTTGCAGAATGCTGATGAGGCAGCAACTGATTAATATCGCAAATGTCTTTTTCATATTATGCAAAGATACAAAACTTTTGTATGCAGTCGTTTTTTATCTGTTCTTTTATTCAGAGTCTTTCGCATTCTTCAATCCACATGGATGGGGATGCATCGCTTGGCATACGCCAGTCTCCTCGTGGTGAGAGTACGACAGAACCCACTTTCGGGCCATCGGGCAAGCATGAGCGTTTGAACTGCTGTGCGAAGAATCGTCTAAAGAAAGTCTTTAACCATTTTTTAATGGTGTCGTTGTCATAATGCTCATGGAAAGCGATTTGTGCTAGATGGAAAATTTTTGCAGGACGGAATCCGAAGCGGAAGAATTGAAAAAGGAAAAAGTCATGCAACTCGTATGGACCGACTAAATCCTCCGTTTTTTGACGGATGTTGCCATGCTCATCAGCCGGAATCAGTTCCGGACTGATGGGGGTGTCTGCTATGTCGAGCAGCGTTTCACGCGACGCAGGATCTATGTCATGTTCGGCGACCCAGACGACCAAGTGCTTAACCAGTGTCTTGGGAATGCTTGTATTCACAGCATACATCGACATGTGATCTCCGTTATACGTTGCCCAGCCTAATGCCAGTTCCGATAAATCGCCGGTACCTATGACAATGCCATTCATCTGATTGGCCACGTCCATTAAAATTTGAGTGCGTTCGCGGGCCTGTGCATTTTCATAAGTGACATCGTGTTTGTCAATTTCGTGGCCTATATCCTTGAAGTGTTGGATGCAGGTTTGTTTGATGCTGATTTCTCGAATCGTCACACCTAATGACTGCATCAGATGTAGTGCATTGTTGTAAGTGCGATCCGTGGTTCCAAAACCGGGCATAGTGATTCCGATGATACCTTGTCTGTCTAGTCGTAGTTTGTCGAAAGTCCGTGTAGCTACTAACAAGGCCAACGTGGAATCCAATCCGCCAGAGATGCCTATTACAACATTCTTACAGCGTATGTGGGTTAAGCGTTGAGCCAAACCGGATACTTGGATGGCAAATATCTCTTCGCATCGCTCATCAAGTTCTTTCCCTGAAGGAACAAAGGGATGAGGTTCGATGTGTCTTGTTAAATTCAATTCTTTTGTGATATGCAAATCCACTGGGATATGGCGATAAGTATGCCTCTCACGATTTGCAGCTTTACATGCAGCGAAAGTGGTGTTCACACGGCGTTCTGTACGAAGGCGTTCCACATCGATTTCGCTTATGGTGATTTGTGGCTCTAATGAAAAGCGTTTGGAAGAAGCCAGTAACACCCCGTTCTCATAAATAAGTCCATTGCCACTGAACACGATGTCAGTTGTTGACTCACCGAAACCACACGAAGCGAAAACATATCCAGCCAGGCAGCGCGCCGATTGTTGGCTCACAAGCGAACGCACATAATTATGCTTTCCCGTGCCTTCATTGTCTGCCGACATGTTAAATATGATGTCGGCCCCTTCAAGTGCCAGGTAAGAGCTGGGGGGGATCGTTGCCCACATGTCCTCGCACAACTCTATGCCGAACCGGCATGAGGGAGTCTCGAAAATCAAATCCGGACCTACGGGGACGGTTTGTTTGCACAAAAGCATGCTTGTATGGCATTGAAGTCCTGATGCAAACCAGCGCATCTCATAGAATTCCTTATAATTAGGCAGATAGATTTTCGGGACAATCCCTAAAATTCTGCCGGCATGTATGACAACGGCACAATTTAACAAAGATGCTTCCACTTCGAGCGGCATACCTATTATAAATATAAGTTGCTTGTCTGTACTGGCAGTCACTAAGCTTTCCAATGCCGCAATGCTTTTGTCTAACAGAAGTTGCTGGGCAAATAGGTCGGCGCACGTATAGGCTGTGACAGACAGTTCAGGGAAAATCATGATTTCAACTCCCAGCCTTTCAGCCTCTTCAACCTGTTTGAGCATTTGGCTGGCATTATATTGACAATCGGCAACCTTAACACGAGGTATGGCTGCTGCCACTTTTACAAATCCATAATTCATAGCGTATTCCTACTTTTAGTTTGCAAAGATAAAAAGATTCATGTGAAAGCTAATCTTGAAGTCTCATGATGTGTAAGGAGGTTATGATATAAAGTGATAAAAACACCAGGTTAAAATATGCAAAAAGGAGGTTGGGCCACTTGTACATAATGGGAAATTATTATACTTTTGCAGTGAAAACGAAAATGTAATAATTACAATACTGAAAAGATGAATTCAACAGCTGCCTATGATAAGTTGATAAAACATGAAGTAAAGCCTTCAGTTCAGCGTATGGCTATCATGGATTATTTGATGACCCATTTCACGCATCCGAGCGTGGATGTCATTTATAATGCGTTGAGTCCAAAATTCCCGACTCTTTCACGGACTACGATTTATAATACTTTAAAGTTGTTTGTGGAGCACGGAGCAGTCAGGATGTTGACCATAGATGAACATAACGCATGCTTTGACGGAGACACAAGTGCACATGCTCATTTCTTATGCAAAAAGTGTGGTAGGATATATGATATGTCACTTCAGAACAAAGAAGATGAGTTAAAGGGAACAATGGTTGACGGTCATGAAATTACGGAAGTCCATCAATACTTTAAAGGGATATGCAAACAATGTAAAACGATTATATAAAAGATATTTTATTGACTAACTTATTAAAAAATGACGATTATGAAAAAATTTATCTGTACTGTATGTGGCTACATTTATGAAGGTGAGAACGCTCCTGAAAAATGTCCGATGTGTAAAGCCCCGGCATCCAAGTTCAAAGAAATAAGTGAAGCATCTTTGGAGTTTGTTGCAGAACACACCATTGGTGTGGCTAAAGGTTGCGATGAGGAAATGATTAAAGACCTGAACAATCACTTTATGGGCGAATGCACAGAAGTTGGCATGTATCTGGCCATGAGCCGCCAGGCTGACCGCGAAGGCTATCCTGAAATTGCCGAAGCATTTAAGCGCTATGCGTGGGAGGAGGCTGAGCATGCTTCCAAATTTGCAGAGTTGCTTGGTGACTGTGTTTGGGATACGAAAACCAATCTGGAGAAACGTATGAACGCAGAAAGCAGCGCTTGTGAAGACAAGACCCGCATTGCCAAACGTGCAAAAGAACTGAATTTGGATGCCATCCATGACACGGTTCATGAAATGGCTCGTGACGAGGCCCGTCACGGCAGAGGCTTTGAAGGTCTGTATAACAGATATTTCAAGAAATAAGCAAAGTTTCTTGTGCATTTGAATGTAAGGAGGAGCTGTCTCAAAACAGGTTTGGGACAGCTCTCTTTTTTTCGTTTGGCACAAATGCATTCATGTGAGAGAAATCACGCGAGGCGGATTCTGATTAGGCTGTTTGGCGGTGACGCGCATTCGTCTGTTGTTGACATGGGTGCAGGCAATAAAGATTTATCTTTTTGGATGGATGATTTGTATATTCAAAATAAATTACCCATCTTTGATGCAACATTTTGTCATGTTGATTAAATTATGGAAAAGTCAAAGAAGGAAAATGCTGTTTATGCAGACAAAGAAATCGTTTTTTCAAAGGCAATTAAGGCAGGAAAACGTATTTACTATTTAGATGTGAAGAAGAACCGGAAAGGTGAAATGTTTCTTGCGATTACAGAAAGCAAGAAAGTCGTGTCGGGAGAAGAAGATTTGCAAGTCAGTTTTGAGAAGCACAAGATATTTTTGTATAAAGAGGATTTTGAGAAATTTATCCGAGGCCTGGGTGAAGTCATGGACTTCATGGCCCATCAGCAAAGCGCTTCCGGTGCACAGCCCTTGGTTGCTGATGCCGATAATTTGGGGAAGGATGCTGCCCTTCGTGATGAAATCAAGTTGGACATAGATTTTGAGTAGTGCAAACGCATCTGAATCTTCCGCTTCCGCCGGAAGCGGTGAAGCCCTGATGTGATGGAAGA